>NZ_JBGWAB010000112.1:0-28179 GCF_041862025.1 Streptomyces sp. AB3(2024) | reverse complement strand
CCGCCGCGCCGCCCCCCTGGCGGCCGGTGGCCGGAGCGGCGGCGGGCGGGCTCCGCCGAACGCCCCCGCGCGGCAGCGGCATATGCAGGAATCTTCACGTGGGCAAATGGTGAACAGAACCCGTGGGGCGGCGCACCCCGCCCGCGCCCCATCCGTCGGCCGCACCGCGCCGCCCGCGTCGGCGGCGCATCGCCCCCGGAACCCGCGCACCTCCCCTGTACTGCGGGGGTCCGCGCACGGAGGGCTTCGCGAGTCACCCACCCCGACCCCCTGCCGGCCCCATGGGGAGCGACCGGCGCGCAGGGGGCGGGGAGCCCGCCCGAGGTCCGCGCGCAAACCGGGGCTCCCTATGCGAATCGGCCATTCTTCGTCCCCGGGGGTTCACCGGACGTCCGACAACCGGTCCACGCGCCCCGAGGGGCCCCCTTGAGATGCTTCAGTGCGAGCGGCGGGGACCCGACGCCGGATGAGGGGTGGCGGCACGAACGTCAGGGGGAGGCACAAGTTGCCGGAATCCCACCTTCCGTATTTTTCATGGCCAAGGGTCGCGATCCCTCTGGATAAAAAACCGGTTGGTATATATTTTTCTCGCAGTCACACCTGTAACCGGCCAGCGCTGCCTAGGGGGAACAATGAGCGCGAGCACGTTTCAAGTCGAGCGCACAGCGGGCTACGAACCGGCGTGGCGGACGGCCGCCCCTCCGCTCGGACAACGAGGTAACCGCTTCACCTCGCTTACCTCCACCGTCCCGAAGGAATTAGTGCACCGAGCCTCGGTCGCCGAAGTCCTTCTCACCGACTGGGAACGCGTCGACCACAGCCGATTCGCCGTCAGCGCGCAGTGGCCCCGCTCCCACAGCTTCTTCACGCCCATCGCGGGCACCTACCACGACCCCCTCATGTGCGTCGAAACGATTCGGCAGATCGGCAGCCTGCTGGGCCACGCCGAATTCGGGGTCCCTTTCGGCCAGCACTTCCTGCTGTGGGACCTCAGCGTCACCGTCGTCCCCGAACACCTCCAGGTCAGCAGGACCCCCGCCTCCCTCGACATCGACGTCAGCTGCACCGAGGTGAGACGTCGCAACGGTGACCTGGGCGGCCTGAACTACGAGGCCGTGGTCCACCGCGCCGGCCACGTCGTCGCGACGGGACGCGTCTCCTACACCTGCACCACTCCCGCCGTGTACCGGCGCATACGCCCGCCGCACACCCTGCTGCCCGGCCACAAGCCGTTGCCCCTGACCGCTCCCGTCGCACCGCAGAGCGTGGGACGGGTCTCGCCCACCGACGTGGTCCTGTCCCCCACCGGCACACCGGACCGCTGGCAGCTGCGGGTGGACTCCCTCCACCCCATCCTCTTCGACCACCCGGTGGACCACGTTCCGGGCATGGTGCTGCTGGAGGCGGCCCGCCAGGCCGCATCGGCCGCACTGGGCCGCTCCTCCCTCCTGCCGCTCAACATCTCCGGCGATTTCAAGCGCTACGCCGAACTCGACGTGCCGTGCTTCATCGAGGCCGAGCGCCTGCACGACGGCGCACCCGGAGGGGAGGAGACGGTGGTCGTGACGGGCCACCAGGACGGCCATCTCGTCTTCGGTTCCACCGTGACGGCGGCTCCGTACATCGGCTGACGGATGCCCCTCAGTGCGGCCCGAAGGCCGCCAGGTGCTCCCCGACCCACTGCCGGAACGAACGGGCCTGCCTGCCCACGACGTCCTGAACCGTACTCCCCACCCCGGCCTTGGCCCCGGCACGCTGCCGCTCGGCGCTCTGCAGCAGTGCCTCCGCCACGGCCGCCGGATACCGCGCCCCCCACACCGCGCGGGCCTGCTCCGGATCCCACTCCTCGAACCGCAGCGGACGGCCCAACAGGGCGGACAGCTGGGCCGTCTGCTCCACCGCCGAGAGCGGCTCGGGTCCGGTCAGGGTGTGCGCGCGCCCGGTGTGTCCCGGCTCGCCGAACGCCCGCACGGCCACCTCCGCGATGTCCCCCGGGTCGACGCACGCGTTCGGCGACGTCCCGTACAGGCCCCGCACGACACCCTCCGCACGTACCGGACCCGCCCAGGAGAGGGCGTTGGACATGAAGGAACGCGGGCGCAGCAGCGTCCACTCCATCCCCGATCCCCGCAGGACCTCCTCGTTCTCCCGCTGCCAGCGGGTGATGAGGTCATCGGCCCGGCCGTCCTCGACGGCGGCCGCGGAAAGCTTCACCACGTGCCGCACCCCGGCCGACCGCGCGGCCGCCAGGAACCGCGCGTCGTCGTCACGGCCGACGCGGCTGGTCACCAGGAAGGCGGTGTCCACCCCCCGCACGGCCCGGTCGAGCGAAGCGGGGTCGTCGTAGTCCCCGTGGACGGCCTCGACCCTCGCCGGCCCGGCCACGACACGTTCCGGTTGCCTCGCCATGGCCCTGACCGCCTTGCCCGAACCGATGCGGCGCAGTACCTCCCGTCCCACCGTGCCGGTGGCCCCCGTCACGAGAATCATGGTGCTTCCTTCCGGTCATGTACGCGCCCTCCGGCGCGTACGGGGTTGGCGTGAGAGTTACCCGCTGTAAGATACGTACGGGACGGACGGTTTGCATCAGAGCTTCCGACGCTCCGAGAATCCTGTGAGGGAAGGAGCCACAGTGGCTGAGCAAATTCGAGCCATCCGCACACGCCAGGCGATCCTCGGCGCGGCGGCCAAGATCTTCGAGGAACGCGGCTACCAGGCGGCCACCATCTCCGAGATCCTTTCGGAGGCGGGAGTGACCAAGGGAGCCCTGTACTTCCACTTCCAGTCCAAGGAGGACCTGGCCTTCGGCGTGCTCAACGCGCAGAACCAGAGCCTCGTCGTCCCCGACCGCGCGATCAAGATGCAGGGGATCGTGGACATCGTCATGCTGCACACCTACCGCCTGCAGACGGACCCGATGGTCCGCGCGGGCGTGCGGCTGACGATGGACCAACTGGCACAGGGCCTCGACCGCAGCGGACCCTTCCTCGCCTGGGCCGTCCCGATGCGCGAGGGCCTGGAGAGGGCCCAGAGCCAGGGCGAACTGCTCCCCCAGATCGATCCGACCGAGACCGCCGACGTCATCGTCGGCACCTACGCCGGCATCCAGTCCATGTCGCAGGCCCTCACCGAGTACGAGGACCTCGTGATCAGGGTCACCGCGCTCATGCGCCACCTGCTGCCGAGCATCGTGCAGTCCTCCGTCCTCACCTCCCTCCACCTCGGCGAGAACCGCGGGGCCGAGGTCTACGCCGAGGCCGTCCGGGCCATGGAGATCTCTCAGGCCCGCGAAGACCTCGCCAGCTGATCCGTACCGCCGACGGCCGCGCGCACCCGCGGCCCGAAGTACCAGGACAGGGCGTCGGCCGGCGGGCCGCCGTCCTGTGACCAGGCGATGTGGCCGTCGGGACGCACCAGCAGCGCCTCGTACGGCATCGCGGGGGTCGGCGACGCGTGCACCACGCACAGGGTGTCCGACCACGGACGCGCCTCTTCCCCGTAGCGCTCGGCCCGCTCGCCGAAGAGGAGGAGGAGCGGGCTCCCCTCCCGCAGGAGCCCGATCAGGTCCGTCTCCCCCGCCCGCGTGACGATCCGCGCGTTCGGCGGGAAGCGTCCCTCGGACCCGCAGGGCCGGTCCGTGTGGGCGGGCAGCACCGTCCCCTGGCCACTGATCATGTCGCTGAGTCGCGCGGTGTCCCGGTCCGCGGTCAGGAGCCCGGTGAACACCTCGCGCAGCGCGTCGACCTCGGCCCCCTGCCGCATCAGCGCGAGCTGGGCCCGCGTGTTGTCGACGACCCCCCGCGCCGCCGGCCTGCGTTCGAGGTCGTAGGTGTCCAGCAGGCCCGCACCCGCCGTGCCGCACACCGCGAGGGCCAGTTTCCAGCCGAGGTTGAGGGCGTCCAGCACCCCCGTGCTGAGCCCCTGGCCGCCGATGGGGAAGTGCAGGTGCGCCGCGTCGCCCACCAGGAAGACGCGTTCCGCGCGGAAGGTGCGGGCCAGGCGCGTGAAGTCGCTGAACCGGCTGATCCACCGGGCCCCCTCCATCGCGACCTCGCGCCCGGCGATCCGGGACACCTCGCGCTGGAGCTCCCGCGGCGACGGCGGCGTCTTTCGGCCCGTGTGGGCGCCGGAGCAGTCGACGGTACGGATGTGCGTGTCGCCCGCGGGCGTCCGCTTGGAGACGATCCAGCCGCGCGGAGTCCGCAGCCACCCCTGCTCCAGGTCGCCGGGGTCCCGCAGCCGTGCCAGGCCCACCAGGGCGGACACCGTGGCGGGAGTGGCGTCGGAGTCGATGCCCCCCAGGTCGCGGACCGTACTGCGGGCCCCGTCCGCCCCGACGACGTAGGCGGCGGAACAGGTGGCCGTCCCCTGCGGCCCCTCGACGGTGAGCCGCACGGCGCCGTCCCGCTGCGTGAGACCCGTGACCCGGTGCTCCCGCAGGACCCGCGCGCCCGCCGCCAGCGCCCGCCCCTCGAACCATCGCTCAAGCTCGGCCTGGGGGCGCTTGAGGATCGGCTCCGGCTCGGTCTCGGGCACGGTGATGACCAGTTCGTGGATGCCGGCGAAGTGGAAGCGGCCCGCGGCCGTACCGGCGGACGCCGGTGCCACGTCCGGCGGGAGGTGCCCGCGCCGGGCCAGGCTCTGTACCGCGCGGGCGTGGAGGGTGGTGGCCTTGGGCCGCTCGTCGACCTCCGCCCGCGCCTCCAGTACCAGCGTGTCGACCCCGTACCCGGCCAGCTCGGCCGCGACCAGCAGGCCGACCGGCCCTCCGCCGACGACCACCACTTCAGCGTGCACGCCGTCCCCCTCTTCCTCATCCGGCGAGGAGAAAATATACCGGCTGCCCCGTTCTTTTCAATGACCGGACCGTAGGATCACCGCATGATCAGCTCGATGCTCCGCCTGGTACCGGTCACCCCGGCCAACTTCGAGGCCGTGTGTGCCGTGCGGGTACACCCGCGCCAGGAACACCTCGTCTCCCCCGTCCAGAAGTCGCTCGCCGAGGCCTACGTCCACGGGGACACCGCCTGGCCTCGGGCCCTGGTCGACGGCGACGAGGTCGTCGGCTTCGTCATGGCCTTCCTCGACATCGTCTGGAACCCGGCGAAGGACCCCGAACACCGCCGTTCCGGCCTGTGGCGCCTGAACATCGCGGCCGGCCACCAGGGCAAGGGGTACGGCAGCTTCGCGGTGGGGGCGGTCCTCGAAGAACTCCGCCGGCGCGGCGCCGAGCAGGCGTACGTCACCTGGGACACCGGCGAGGGCACCCCCGAGCCCTTCTACGCGGGCCTCGGCTTCCGCCGGACCGGCGAGCTCAGCGGCGACCAGCCCGTCGGCGTGCTGGACCTGGCGTAGCGGCCCCCGGTCCGTCAGGTCAGCACCACCGTGGCCGAAGCCCCCGCGGGCACCGGCGCGGTGCCCGCTCGGAACTCCTGCGGGCTGACCCCGCGCACCCGTTTGAAGGCCGTCGACAGCGCGAACGCGCTCCCGTAGCCGACCCGGCGGGCCACCGTCGCCACCGTGGCCTCCGGCTCGCGCAGCAGGTCGGCGGCGAGGGCGAGCCGCCAGCCCGTCAGGTACGCGACCGGCGGCTCCCCGACGAGCGCGGTAAACCGGCGGGCCAGCACGGCCCGCGACACCCCCGTCCGCCGGGCGAGTTCCGCCACGGTCCAGCCGTGCGCGGGGTCCTCGTGCAGCAGCCGCAGCGCGACCCCGACGACCGGATCACCCTGCGCCCGGTGCCAGGACGGCGCCCCCGAACCGGGAGCGGCGAGCCACGCCCGCAGCACGCCGATCAGCAACAGGTCCAACAGCCGGTCCAGCACCAGCTCCTGGCCGGGCTCGTCACGGGCCGTCTCGGAGGCCAGCAGCCCGATCAGGGTGGCGTCGGCCGCCCCGGCGGGGCGGACCAGCACCGTCGGGAGCGTGCCCAGCAGCCGCCGCCCGACCTCGCCCGGGGCCTGGTACGTGCCGCTCAGCACCACCGCCGCCCCCGGCTCCGCCCGGGCGTCGCCCCAGGTCCGCACGCCCTGCGCCAGGGCGTCCGTGAGGTCCTCGCCCGTCTCCGTGCTGCACCGCTGGTCCGGCCCCACCACGATCTGCCCGGTGGCGGCGGCGGGGGTGTCCGGGCTGTCGGCGAGCCCGTACGGCGCGGGCCCCCGTACCACCGCCACGTCGCCGGGGCCGATCGGGACCGGCTCAGCGTCCTCGGGCAGCAGCCAGGCCGCCCCGCTCACCAAGGCGATCACCGACAGCGGGGCCCGGTCCTCCACCCGCAGGGACCAGGGCGGGTTGAGGACGGACTTGAGGATGAAGGCTCCGCGGGCCTTGGGCCCGTCCAGCAGGCCGGTCAGCGTGTCCATGCCCCCATCCTTCCTCCCCGTCGCGCCGCTCAGACGTCCCAGACCCCGGTCGCCGCCACCTCGCGGGCGTACTCGGCGAAGTCCTTCGCCTCCCGACCCAGCACCTCGCGCACCCCGTCGACCAGATGCGCGTTGCGTCCGTCCAGGATCACGGTGAACAGCTCCACGAACTCCTCGGGCAGACCGTTCTCGCGCAGCACCGCCCGGTACTCCTCCGCCGAGACGGGCACGTACGCGATCTCGCGTCCGGTCGCCTTCGACAGCTCCTGCGCCACGTCGGCGAGGGAGAGCAGGCGCGGTCCGGACAGTTCGTAGGTCCGGCCGACGTGCCGGTCGTCGGTGAGCGCCGCCACCACCACGTCGGCGATGTCCCCGGCGTCGACGAAGGGTTCGACGGCGTCGGCGACCGGCAGGGCGATCTCCCCCGCCCGTACGGAGTCCAGGAAGAAGCTCTCGTCGAAGTTCTGGTCGAACCAGCTGGCGCGGACGACCGTCCACTCGGCGCCCGGCACCTTCAGCCGGTTCTCGCAGAGCTCGGCGGACTCCTCGCCGCGGCCGGACAGCAACACCAGCCTGCGGGCCCCCGCGGCCACCGCCGCCCCGGCCAGGGCGCCGATCAGGTCGGGCGCACCTGGCACGGAGAGGTCGGGCTGGAAGGTCACGTACACCCGGTGCACCCCCTCCAGCGCGGCCGCCCACCCGGCGGGGTCGTCCCAGTCGAAGGCCGGCTCCCCCACGCGCGACCCGACCCGTACCGCGTCCCCCCGGTCCCGCAGCCGCTCCACGACCCGCCGTCCGGTCTTGCCGCGGCCCCCGATCACCAGGGTCAGCGCCGGACGTCCCGCGTTCTCGTTCACGTTCTCGTTCTTCGTCATGCACCCAGTCAACCGCCGCCCGCCGAGACGGAACATGGCCCAGAAACTCACTTCCATGTGCGAGCGTCTCGCCGCAAACGGGTCGACACCGCCCACGAAAAGCCTGATCATCCTCTGATGACCTGGACCGAACGCATCGTCATCCGGGACGGCGTACGCCTGTCCTGCCGCGACCGGGGCGGCAGCGGCTCCCCCGTTCTCCTCCTGCACGGCCTCGCCGGCCACGCTGGCGAGTTCGACGCCGCCGCGGACCACCTGTCCGCCCGCCACCGCGTCGTCGCCCTCGACCAGCGCGGTCACGGCGCCTCCGAGCGCCGCCCGGCCGACGTCTCCCGCGAGGCCCACGTCGCGGACGTGCTCGCCGTCGCCGCGCGGCTCGGCCTCGACCGCCCCGTCCTGGTCGGCCAGTCCCTGGGCGGGCACACCGCGATGCTGACCGCCGCCGCCCACCCCCACCTGGTCCGCGCCCTCGTCCTGGTCGACGCCGGTCCGGCCGCCGCCGCCCCGGACACCCCCGCCACGATCGACGAGGGCCTCGGCTCCTGGCCCCTGCCCTTCCCCTCCCTCGACGCGGCCCGGGAGTTCCTCGGCAGCGACGCCTGGGCCGCGGGCCTGGAGCGCCGCCACGACGGCTGGTACCCGCGCTTCGACCGGGACGTCATGGTCGCCACGATCACCCCCGTCACCACCCGCCCCTGGTGGCCCGAGTGGCAGCGCGTCGCCTGCCCCGCCCTCGTCGTCCTGGGCGAGCGGGGCATCGTCCCGACCGCCGAATCCGCCGAGATGCTGCGCCTCGCCGGCCCGGACACCACCCTGGTCTCTGTCCCCGGCTCCGGCCACGACGTCCACCTCGACCGCCCCGAGGTCCTGCACTCCCTGCTCTCCGGCTTCCTGGACGCCCTCCCCCGCACCTGACCCCGGCCCGCCCCCGCGCAAACCCGGGTGCGCGGCCCCCACACCGGGTATTAGGGTCGACTCCCGTGGAACCGCTCAGCGAGATACAGATCCGCTCATCCTTCGTGAACTGCACCAAGGGCGAGGCCGCACGGCTGCGCCTGCCGCTGGACTTCGCCGAACTGCCCTGGCAGGACCTCGACTTCCTCGGCTGGGTCGACCCCGGCGCACCGCTGCGCGCCCACCTCGTGGTGCCCCGGGAGGGGGGTCCGGTCGGGATCTCCCTGCGCGTGCCCTCCGTGGGCCGCACCAGCGCCCTCAAGTCCAGCCTCTGCCAGATCTGCCTGACGGGCCACGCCTCCTCCGGAGTCACCCTGCTCGCCGCACCCCTCGCGGGTGCCCGCGGCCGCGAGGGCAACACCGTCGGCACCTACATCTGCGCCGACCTCGCCTGCTCCCTGTACGTACGCGGCAAGCGCGTGCCGAAGCTGCGCACCACGCGGTACGAGGAGTCGCTGACCCTGGACGAGCGCCTCGCGCGGATGCGGGGGAACCTCGACGCCTTCACTTCCAAGATCACCGCGGGCTGAACCCGCGCGCGGAATGTGATCACATGACCGTATGACGAGGACTCTCTACCTGCTCTGCTCCGCCGCCCCGCCCGTGTTCGACGTGGCCCACGTGATCGAGGACGCGCAGTCGCGCGGCTGGAACGTGTGCCTGGGCCTGACCCCGGCGGCGGCGCAATGGGTGTCCGGGAGCCTCGACGGTCTCGCCGCACTGACCGGCAACCCGGTGCGCTGGCAGTACAAGATGCCCGGGGATCCCGATGTGTGGCCGCCCGCGGACGCCCTGCTGTTCGCCCCCGCCACCTTCAACTCGGTCAACGCGTGGGCCCTCGGCCTCACCGACCGCGTCATCGTCGGCATCGCCGCCGAGGCACTCGGCAAGGGCACCCCGGTCGTCGCCGTACCGTGTCTGAACGCCGCCCTCGCCGCGCACCCGCAGTTCGAGCAGTCCCTGACGGTCCTGCGCGGCGCGGGCGCCGAACTGCTCTACGGCGAGGGCGGTTTCGTCCCCGGCCCGGCCGGCCCCGACGCCCCGCCCCACTTCCCGTGGCAGGCCGCGCTCGACGCCGTGTACCGGACCGGCACCGACCGGATCTGATCCGCCGCCGCGCCGGCCGCTACTCCCCGGTGACCCCGTCGATCGCCTCGCGCAGCAGGTCGGCGTGCCCGTTGTGCCGGGCGTACTCCTCGATCATGTGGGCCAGGACGTAACGCAGGGAGTACGCCCCGTGGAACCCCGGCACGTCGAGGGAGGCCGCGGCCTCCACCACGGCCCGCGACCGCGCGCAGGTCTCCTCCCAGATCGCGAAGGACCGCGCCGGATCCGCGTCCTCCACGTGGAACTCGGTCCACTCGCCGGCCTCGTTCCGGGGGAAGTATCCGCGCACGTCCTCGCCGCCCACCACATTGCGGAACCAGCCGCGTTCGACCTCGGCCAGGTGCCGCACCAGCCCGAGCAGGCTCAACCCGGACGGCGCGACGGCCCTGCGCCGCAGCTGCTCGTCGGTGAGGCCCGCGCACTTCATCATCAGGGTGTCGCGCTGGCGCTGCAGGAGGCTGGTGAGGGTGGTGCGTTCGTCACCGTCCAGGACGGCCGGGGTCCGCTGTTCGTCGTTCATCGTCGGATGATCACACCTGCGCCGCTCCCCGCCCGCACGTTTTCACATGCCGGACGCGGCCCGGTCCCGGAAGAAGCTCCTGATGTCCCCCACCAGCAGCTCCGGCACCTCCATCGCGGGAAAGTGGCCGCCCCGGTCGTACGAGGTCCAGCGCACGACGGTGTCGGTGCGCGCGGCGACGTGCCGCAGCGGGATGAAGTTGTCCCGGGGGAAGTCCGCGAGGGCGGTCGGGGTGGCCGACGCCTCGGGCGGCTGCCCGTAGTAGTCGGCGTGCGCCCGCTCCCAGTAGATCCGGGCGGCGGAACCGGCGGTGCCGGTCAGCCAGTACAGCATCACGTTGGTCAGCATCTGGTCCCGGTCCACCGGGCAGCGCGGGTCCGCCCACTCCGTGAACTTCTCCCCGATCCAGGCGAGCAGTCCGGTGGGCGAATCGTTCAGCGCGTACGCGAGGGTCTGCGGCCGGGTCGCCTGGATGTCGGCGTAGCCCTGCCGTTCCCGCGCCCAGACGCGGTACCGCTCCCAGGAGGCCCACGTCCGCTCCCGCTCGGCGGGGCTCAGTGCGGCCAGTTCGGCCTCCGTGGGCTCGGCGGTGGCCCCCGCTCCGGGCAGCAGGTTCAGGTGGACGCCGCACACCCGACCGGGCAGCAGCCGGCCCAGCTCCCGCGAGACTGCCGCGCCCCAGTCCCCGCCCTGGACCCCGTACGTCCCGTACCCGAGCCGCTCCATCAGTACCCCGAAGGCCCGCGCGACGCGTTTGAACTCCCAGCCCGGCGAGTCCGTGGGCCCGGACGGGCCGAAGCCGGGGATGCTCGGCAGCACGAGGTGGAAGGCGTCGGCCGGGTCCCCGCCGTGCGCCCGCGGATCCGTCAGCGGGCCCGCGACCTTCTGGAACTCCACGAACGAGCCGGGCCAGCCGTGCGTCATCAGCAGGGGCGTGGCCTCCGGTTCGGGCGAGCGGACGTGCGCGAAGTGCACGCGCGCGCCGTCGATGACGGTGGTGAACTGCGGCCACTCGTTCAGGCGCGCCTCGGCGGCCCGCCAGTCGTACTCCTCGCGCCAGTAGCGCACGAGCTCGCGCATCTCGCCCAGCGGTATCCCGTAGGCCCACCCGGCCCCGTCCACTTCGTCGGGCCACCGCACCCGGCGCAGCCGCCCGTCGAGGTCGTCGAGCTCCGCCTGCGCCACGTCCAGCCGGAACGGCGTCAGTCCCTCACCGAGATCGTCCATCCCCCCACCCTGCCAGCCCGCCCGGCAGGTCCGGGTGACGGGGTGCGGCGACTCCGTCGGGGGTCAGGCCGCGTAGAGGTCGAAGGTCGAGCCGCGCTTGGGGCCCGCCGCCACGTCCAGGGCCGGGTCGACCGTCAGCATCGCCTGGTGCAGCCGCTGCAACTGCGGCGACGGTTCGACGCCCAGGTCGCCGATCAGCCGTTGCCGCAGCCGCCGGTACACGTCCAGCGCCGTCGCCTGCCGCCCGGACCGGTACAGCGCCACCATCAGCTGGGAGTGCAGACCCTCGTGCTGGGGCTGTCGCGCGGTCAGCTCGGTCAGTTCGGCGAGGAGTTCGGTGTGCCGCCCGAGCCGCAGGTCGACGTCGATGCGCCGCTCCACCGCGACCAGCCGGCTCGCCTCCAGCCGCAGCACCTCGATCTCCAGGACGGGTCCCACCCGTACGTCGACCAGCGCGGGCCCCCGCCACAGCGCGAGTCCCTCGCGCAGCAGGTCCGCCGCGGCGCGGTCGTCCCCGGCCTCGAAGGCGCCCTGCCCCCGGCCCACGAGGCTCTCGTAGGCGTTCACGTCGACGGACTCCGGCGGCACCTGAAGCAGGTAGCCACCGTGCCGGGTCGTGAGGACTTCCTTGGCGCCGCCGGGCCGGCCCGGCCCCATCGCGGTGCCCAGCCTGCGGCGCAGCTGGAGGATGTACGTCTGGAGGGTGGTCAGCGCGCTGGCGGGCAGGTCCTGGCCCCAGATCTCCTCCATGAGGGTCGGCACGGGCATCACCCGCCCGGGGTGCAGCGCGAGGAGGGCCAGGATCTGCCGCGGCTTGGCCGCCGTCGGCACGATCGAGTCCCCGTCGACCTCGGCATTCAACGGACCCAGGATCCGGATCTTCACGGTCTCCCCCTTCGTGGTTCCTCGCATCGCCCGATACCGCCGGGCTCCGGCCGGACCCCGCTTCCCACACACCGTGCGGGTCCGCCCGCACGGCACGGCCCCCGGAACCCGACGGACCCGTAAGACCCACCGGACCCACCGGACCCACAAGACCTGTCAGACCCGTCAGACCCCGCTGCCGAGGAACTCGTAGGCGCACACCCCGCCGCTCTCGGGCACCTCGCGGGCGTCCGTCCGGTACTCGCCCGTCCGCGCCCATCCCACCAGGCTCGGCAGCAACAGCCCCCACAGGGCGGCCACCTTGCGGCGCAGCTCTCCGTAGGACAGCCCGGTTCCCGACAGCACCTCGATGCCGCAGACGGCCGCCGCCACCAGTGCCTCGGCGCTCTCCCACCGCTCGGTGGGCGAGAGCCCGTCGCCCTCGGCGCCGCCGTCGCCGGTCCCGTCGGCCGGTCCGCCGAGGGGCAGTTCCCCGGTGTCCCGCGCCAGCCGCAACAGGTCGGACACCGTCGCCAGCCACGCGCCCTGGAAGTCCTGCTGCGCCGACTGGTGCCCGCCGCACTCCTTGGTGATCCGGAAACTCGCCGGGATCGCCGGTTCCTCGTGCAGCGTCCGCGCCAGCCAGTGGGTCGCGTCGATCAGCGCCTGCAGGGGTGATGCGCCGCTCTCGTTCAGCCCGCGCACCGCCTCGCGCAGCAGGCGGCAGCCCCGCCGTTGCACGGCTTCCGCGAGCTCGTCCTTCGAGGCGAAGTGGAAGTACAGCGCTCCCTTCGTCACCCCGGCCGCGCCCGCGATCTCGCCGAGCGTCGCGTTGGCGTATCCGCTGCGGTGGAACAACTCGGCCCCGGCGAAGACCAACCGCCTACGGGTCCGCTCCGACCTCTCCTGCACCGCTCCGTCTCCCTTCCGCTCCGCCCCGCCCCGCTCCGGTGCCCGGACTCAGGCGCGTACGAGCCGGTCCGTCCGCAGGCCGGTCCCGGCCACCGCGCCCACCGCCGTGGCCGTCCCCGTCGTCTTGCCCGGGCTCCCGCTCTCCGGGCCCGCCATCAGGATCGACCGCTGCAACCGGCGCAGCGCGGTGGACGGCTCCAGGCCCAGGTCCCGTACGAGCGTGGCCCGCAGCCGCTGGTACACGTCGAGTGCCTCGCCGCGCCGCCCCGAGCGGTGCAGGGCGATCATGAACTGCCCGTGCAGGTTCTCGTGCGTGCGGTACCGGCTCACCAGCACCGTCAGCTCCGCCAGCAGTTCCCGGTGGCGGCCCAGCTTCAGGTCGGCCTCGATGCGCTGGTCGAGGGCGCACAGCCGGATCTCGTCCAGCCGCCGCGTCTCCATGTCGAGCTGCACTCCGCCGTGCACGTCGGCGAAGGCGGGTCCGGACCACAGGGCGAGCGCCTCGCGCAGCCGCTGGGCGGCGACCGGGAAGTCCCCGGCGTCCATGGCCCGGTAGCCCAGTGCCGCCAGCCGGTCGAACTCCCGCACGTCGCTGGTCCCGCCACCGCTGTTCAGCAGGTAGCCGCCGGGAAGCGTGACGAGCACGTCCTTCGCCGTCCGTGACCCGTCGTCCTGTCCCTCGCCCTCCTCCAGAGCGGTCGCGATCAGCGCGCGCAGCTGGAGGACGTACGTCTGCAGCGTCGTACGGGCGCTGCGCGGCGGTACCGCGCCCCACAGTTCCTCGATCAGCGCCGACACCGGCACGACCTGGTCGGCATGGAGGGCCAGGAGGGCCAGGACCTGGCGGGGCTTGGGGGCGGTCGGCGTGATGGAGATCCCGTTCTCCCGCACGGCGAGTGCGCCCAGTACATCGATGTCCACGTCGTACTCCCCTGTCCTTGGATGAGTCGCAAGAGTCAGTAGAAAACAGGCCGGACGGTTTGTCAATACCAAACCGGCCGTGCTGTTTTTCGACCCGGCAAGGTCGTGTCGCCATATGAAGATTCTTGTCTGACCTGCACTTTTGCATGCAGTGCACACATGCGTGACAGCTCGGAAGGCTTCGGCCGCCTCGCAACAGGGGTCATACAACACCCATCGGGGCTCAAAAATCAAACCATTCAGTCTGTTTCTTGGGGTCCTGTCGCGATCCCCGGCAGGACGACCGACCAGATCCGGGTGAGGGCGTGCGGCATGCCGGCCCCTTCGGCGTCCGCCGCGCCGAGCACCTCCAGCCCCGCCGTCACGGCCACCACCAGGCGGGCGGCGTCCCGCACGGACACCCCCTCCGCCAGCAGCCCGGCCCGCGCCGCCGCCGCGCACGACCCCTCGACCCAGAGCCGCCACTGCCCGCGCAGGTCCACCCGGCTGCGGTGGGCGACGTCCGCCCCGAGCGCGAACCCGGCCCGTACGAGCACGTCACCGACGAGCAGCCGCTGCAGCGCGTACGTGGACTCGACCAGCGCCCCCAGCGGATCGCCGGCCCGTCCCGCCGCGCCCCCCGCACGGATGATCGCCCGCACCGCCTCCGCGGCCCGCCCCTCGACGGCCCGCGCGAGGGCGGTCTTGCCGTCGAAGTGGAAGTTCAGCGCGCCGGAACTCACTCCGGCCCGTTCGCTGATCGCGGCGACGGAGGCGGCGACGAAGCCCTGCTCGGCGAACACCTCCGCGGCCGCGCGCACCAGAGATTCCCGCGTGCGTGCCGCACGCTGCTGCTTGACCATGGGGGGCTCCACACACCGCATTCACCGCATCCGCGGTTCGCCCCGAGAGACAGGGGTACGAGATCGTCGCGGCAACGGTCGGCGCCGCCACCGGAGGCCGGGCGGACTCCCACCGGAGACCACCGCGCGCCCGCCGCCGGTCCCCGCCCCGGTACGGCCTTTTCCGGACACCGACAACACCCGACAGCAGTGCAGGCCCACCGCCCCGCCCCGCCGAGCCCGCCACCGCACCAGCTGTGAACAGCGGCTACGCCCCCGGCCGCCCGGACCGCCGGCCCTTCCGGGGGACCTGAACAGGCCCACCACAAAACGCCTGGTCCCCGATGCCCCCGACACCCCGTCCTCGCGCGACACCCGTCCTCCCGCGCCGCCGCGTCCCCGGACACAAAGTTCACCCCGGCGGCCCGGGGCCGGCCCCCCGTACGCGGAACTCCGTGCTCCGCGCGCGCAGTGCCCTCACCACCGGTCCCGTCATCGCCGTGGTCACCAGGGCCATCAGCACCAGGACCGTGAACAGTTCCACGCCGATCACCCCCAGACCGAGCCCGATGTCGAGGACCACCAGCTCCGTCACCCCGCGGCAGTTCATCAGCGCCCCCAGCAGCACGGCCTCCTCCCGGCCCCGCCCGGCCAGCAGCGCCGCGCCCGTCGCCCCGCCCCACTTCGCCACGACGGCCATCGCCGGCACGACCGCCGCCCACAGCCAGACCCCACCGCCCCCCAAGGCCCCCACATCGGTGCGCAGCCCGCTGCCCACGAAGAACAACGGCAGCAGCACCGGCACCGCGAACTCCCGTATCCGCTCCGCCGCCCGCTCGACCGCCTTCACCCCCCGGGGCGCCACCGCGCCGAAGACGAAAGCCCCGAACAGCGCGTGGACCCCGAGGACGTCGGTCGTGTACGCCGCCAGGCAGAGCCCGCCGAACAGCCCGGCCAGTACCCCGGCACCACCGGCCCCGGGCGACCACCGCCCCACGACCCGGGCCAGCAACGGCCGCACGCCCCACCACATCCCCGCCACGAACACCCCGGCCGCCAGGGCCCGTCCCGACCCGGCCCCCGCCCCGCCGCCCCCCGCCACGGCCACCACCACCGCGAGCAGGCACCAGGCCACCACGTCCACCACCGCCGCGCAGGCCATCGCCAGCGCCCCCACCGGCGTCCCGTACAGGCCCTGCTCGGTGAGGATCCGGGCCAGCACCGGAAAGGCGGTCACGCTCAGCGCGACCGCCACGAACAGCACGAACTCCGCCCGCCCCACCCCTTCCGGCGCGAAGGACCCGTACAGCCCGAGGGCCAGCAGAGCCCCGAACGCCCAGGGCACCCACACACCCGCCTGACTCACCAGGACCACCGCGCGCCCCTGCCCCCGCAGCAGCCCGAGATCCAGCTCCAGCCCCACCAGGAACATGAAGGCGACCAACCCGAGGTCCCCCAGCACCCCCAGATACGGCAGGACATCCCCCGGCAGGAGCCACCGCTGTCCCTGCGGCCACACCCACCCCAGCAACGTGGGCCCGAGCAGGATGCCCACGGCGATCTCACCGACCACCGCCGGCTGCCCGACCCGGCGCGCCCCGGCACCACCCACCCCGCACGCGAGCACCACCACCGCCACGGCGACCAGCACGTCACCCGCCACAGCCCCTCACTGCCCGGCTCCCCCCAGCGAAAACAACCCGGCCCGCGACTTCGGAAGGTCGTCACCGTTCGGTTGCCGTCAGCCGCTGTCGTCCCACGCCTCCACGGAGAACCGGGCCTCGCGCGCGTGGCCCCCGCCTACACTCCGGGGTCCTCCGGCCCGAGGCCTCCGCCGCACCCGCCGACGTATCCCGTGCCGCGACGGTGGACGGCGTCGAGGGAACCGGATGCCCGCGGCCCACCCGCCCGAGCGACGTCACAGCCCCGCGACGGGCACACAGTCGGTCACCCCGGCCCGCCCTCGTACCGCTCCCGCCCGGATACCACGGCCCGGCCCCGCCGTACTCCGGGCGGGAAAAGGCGTCCCCGGTGTACGGCCGCACCTCACCGTCCCACGCCGCCACCACCTGCCGCGGACCCGACCCGCACCGGAGCGGCCCGCCCCCGGCGGCGGCCGGTCCCCGTCAGCCGTCACCGCCCCCGCCCCTGCCCCTGCTCACGGGCTCGCCCCGTACGGATCCTCCGCCGACCCGGCGCGGACGAGCGGGGGCCGGAGCCGCCCCTCCCTGCGCCGCTCCCCGGGCTCCCGGTTCCGCCGAAGCACCGGGGCCTCCACCCTCCGTCCGAACGCCCCCGGCGCTGCGGCCGATGTCCCGGTCGAACCCCTCGGACGGATGACACCCCGACAGCGCTCAGGCCCCGCTCCCCCGTGCGGCCACCAGCAGCCCGATCCCGTCGAGGATCCGCTCCAGCCCGAAGTCCAGCGCCTGGTCCTGCCCACCCTCCCGTGCGACCGACGCCAGCGCGGCCCCGAGCGCCGGGAAGTCGTCTCCCCGCAGCCGCATCACCTCCCCCAGCACCGCCCCGAGTTCCACGTCCGGCCCGCCCCCGGCAGCGCCCCCCGGTCCCCCGCCCGACACCGCCCACTCCTGCTCCGCGATCCCCCGGACGTGCCCGGCCACCAGCACCACCGCGTCCATCGACTCGGCCCCGGTCAGCCCGCACCCCTCCAGCGCCGCGAGCGCACGCTCCAGCCACCCCACCTCCCGCGGGCCCACGGCCCGCGCCCCCACCGTCGCCCGGAGCAGCCACGGATGCGCCCGGAACGCGGTGAGCAACTCCCGCGCCCACACCCCCAGCCGCTCCCGCCAACCGCTGCCGGCCCGCTCCAGCGCGGCGTCGAGTTCCGCGGCCGGATCCGGCATGGCCGCCTCCGCCATCAGGGCGACCAGTTCCGCCTTGCCCGGCACGTACCGGTAGAGCGCCATCTTGGTGACCGCCAGCTCCGCGGCCACCCGCTGCATGGACACCCCGCCCAGGCCCTCCGCGTCGGCGATCCCGACACCCGCCCCCGCGATCCTCTCCAGCGTGAGCCCGCGCCGGGGTCCCCGGGCCGGCGGCCCCGGCGGCGGCCCCCACAGCAACCGCACCGCCGGGCCCCACTGTTCGTCCGCCATCGGATCCCCTTGCACTCGCACCAAAACTGCGTCTACCGTACACAAAGCAAAAAAGTATCCACCAGACACAATTAACGGCCGCCAGGAGCCCCCGTGCCCACACCCACCCCCACCATCCTGATCTCCGGCGCGAGCATCGCCGGCCCGGCCCTCGCCCACTGGCTCGGCCGCCACGGATTCCGCCCCACCGTCGTCGAACTCGCCCCCGCACTGCGCTCCGGCGGCCGGGCCGTCGACTTCCGCGGCGAGACCCACCTCACCGTCCTGGAGCGCATGGGGATCCTCGACGAGCTGCGCCGCGCGCAGACCGGCGGCACCACCATGACCTTCGTCGACGCCGACGACCGCGAACTCCTCCACCTGCCCGCCTCGTTCGCGGGCGGCGACATCGAAGTGCTGCGCGGCGACCTCGCCCGCGTCCTGTACGCCTCGTCCCTGCCCACCACCGCGTACGTCTTCGGCGACTCCGTCACCGGCCTCAGGGAGACCCCTTCCGGCGTGGACGTCACCTTCCGCCACGCCCCGCCCCGCACCTTCGACCTGGTCATCGGCGCTGACGGCCTGCACTCCACCGTCCGCCGCCTCGCCTTCGGCCCGGAGCGCCGGTACGTCCGCCACCTCGGCTACTACGCCGCCACCTGGAGCCTCCCCCTCGGCCCGCCCCTGCCCCTCGTCACCACGGAGACCCCCCACACCTCCACCCACACCTCCGCCACCATCGGCCTCAACACCCCCGGCCGCCTCGCCGGCATCTGCACCTCTCCCGCGGACCCGACCCGGGCGCACGCGTTCTTCCTCTTCGCCTCCCCGGAACTGCAGTACGACCGCAGCGACCCCCTGCCCCAGAAGGCCCTCGTCAAGGAGGCCTTCGACGGGCTCCCCTGGCGGGTGCCCCACCTCCTCGACTCCCTCGACGCCGCCGAAGACCTCTACTTCGACTCCATCAGCCGCGCCGACGTCGACACCTGGTCCACCACCGGCGGGCGGATCGCCCTCGTGGGCGACGCCGCCTGCGGCGCGACGATCGGCGGCATGGGCACCGGTACCGCGATCGTCGGCGCCTACGTCCTCGCGACCGAGCTGGCCCGCTCGCCCGAGGACCCCCGCTCCGCCTTCACCCGCTACGAGTCCCTCGTACGCCCCTACGCCGAGCGCTGCCAGAAGGGCGGCGACCGCACGGGCCCCTTCCTGGCACCCGCCACCGCCTTCGGCCTACGGGTGCGCAACACGCTGCTCAGCCGGCGCCGCTGCCTGGAGTGGATGCTCCGACAGGGCCGGGGGGCCACCACCTTTCCCCTCCCCTCTTAACGGCGTTAACACCCTGACCATTAACGCCGTTAACACCCACCCCCCTCCGCGGCGTTAACGGCGTTAACGGCGTTAACGGCGTTAACGGCGTTAACGCCGTTAACGCTTCCGACGCACCCCCACCACCACCTCAGCCCACCAAAAAGTAACAACGCAAATCGTCCTACTCTCTCGCAAAAACCCTCTCCATACCTCCTTAAAAGTACTGGTCGACTGGTTTTCTTCCACCGAAGCCCACTAGATTGATCATGTTCCGCCGGACGGATCCGGCGTCCGAAGAGGAGAGGCAGAGGCAGACGTGGCAAGGGTCAGGCAAGAACGGGCCGAGATCACCCGACAGGCGATCCTCGACGGTGCGGCCATCGCCTTCGACCGCTCCGGCTTCAGCGGCACCAGCCTCAGCGACGTGGTCAAGCACGCCGGAGTCACCAAGGGGGCCCTCTACTTCCACTTCCCGTCCAAGGAAGCCCTCGCCCGCACCCTGATGGACGAGCAGTTCCAGGTGTCCCAGGACGTGCCGGTCATCGAGGACCCGGGCCTCCAGACGGTCATCGACCTGACCCACCAGATGGCGGCCGGGCTGCGCTGCAACGTCCGCATCCGCGCCGGGATCCGCCTGGTCATCGAGTTCGGCTCGTTCACGCACCCCGACCCGTCCCCGTACAACGCCTGGATCGACACCTGCGTCCACTGCCTGACGCCGGCCCGGGACCGCGGTGACGTCATGCCCTCGCACGACATACAGGACCTGTCGACCTTCCTCATCGGCGCGTTCACCGGAATCCAGGTCACCTCGCACGTCCGCACCGGCCGCGAGGACCTGCACGCCCGGGTGGTGGACCTGTGGAACTACCTCCTCCCGGGCATCGTGCCCGCCCGGCGGATGCACCTCTTCGACCCATCGGGCTCCCACGCCTGCCGCACCGAACTCGGCCTGACCACCACTGCGGCCACCCCGGCCGCGACCGACTGACAACCGACCGGCCAACCAACCAACCGACTGACGACCGCCTCCAGGGCGGCCCCGCACACGCCGTGGCGATCCACGGGGGTGCTCGCTACGGCGTGTGCGGGGCCGCCCTGTCGCGCGTCCGGACCCTCCCGAGCCCCTCCCCGCCGCCCTCCCCACCCATTTCGTTAGCAAAACCCAAGCGTGGCGCCCACATGCACCCCAGAACGTTAGTAAAGTCCCTCTCATGACTTCGCCCTCGTCCCAGAGCGACCGAGAGAAGGTCGTCTCCAAGCTCCCCCCGTGGCTCCGCCAGGAGTTGAAGATCCGCACCGCCCAACTGCGGGTCGACATCCAGGACGCCGTCCACCAGGGCATCGCCCACTGGAGCGGCCTCGCCTCCGCCCCCTCCCCCGTCGACACCGCGGGCGCCGAATCGTTCTCCACCTGGCTGCCCGCCGGCCAGTGGGAGTCCTTCCGCGCCGACTCCAAGGACCGCGGTGTCTCCCTCATCCAGGGCCTCGCCCAGGCTGTGCGCCTCTGGCTGGAGTTGAACCCGGCCCCCACGGTCAAGCGGCCCTCCGTCGTCCGCCGCATCGTCGTGTGCAACCAGAAGGGCGGCGTCGGCAAGACCGCCATCACCGCCGGCACGGCGGAGGCCCTCGCGGAGGATCCTTCCTCCCTCCACCCCGTCCGCATCGCGCGCCAACTGGCCCGCCTCACCCCGGCCGAGGAGAACGAACACCCCCACGCGCCGGTCACCCCGCTGGACCTCGAAGACCTTCCGGGGCTCGGCATGCGGGTCCTGCTCGTCGACTTCGACCCGCAGGGCCACCTCACCAAGCAGCTCGGCCAACAGCCCCTGCCCATCGGCGGCGACAGCCTCACCTGCCACATGGCGAGCGAGGCCAAGGGACCACTCTCCGACCTGATCGTCCCCGTCCCGGACGACCGCTTCGGCGACCGCCTCCACCTCCTCCCCGCCTGCACGGACGCCTTCCTCCTCGACGTCCGCCTCTCCACGGTCCGCGCCCGCGAGGCCGCCCTCGAACGCGCCCTCGCCCCCGTCGAGTCCGATTACGACGTCATCCTCATCGACTGCCCGCCCAGCCTCGGCCTCAGCATGGACGCGGCCATCTACTACGGCCGCCGCCGCGACACCGAGCAGCCGGGTGCCTCCGGCGCGCTGATCGTCGTACAGGCCGAGGACTCCTCGGCCGACGCGTACGACCTCCTCACGTCCCAGATCAACGACCTGCGCGACGACCTCAGCCTCGACATCGACTACCTCGGCCTCGTCGTGAACCTCTACGACGGCCGACGCGGCTACATCGCGACCTCGTCCCTCCAAGCGTGGATGGACATAAAGGATCCGCGGGTCGTGGCGATCGTCCCCGACCTCAAGGAACAGCGCGAAGCGGTACGGGTGAAGCAGCCGCTCTTCGTCTACGCACCGAAGGGCGACCAGGCCGTGGCCCTGCGCGCCCTCGCGAGGGAGATCTCATGAGCAAGGCCGACAAGCTCGGGGTATCGGCTTCCTTCGCCCGGGCCCAGCCCGTCGGCGTCAGCTCCCGCCGCGCCGCCATCGCCGAGGCCACGGGCGCCCCCACCTCCGGGGTCGTGCCCCCGTCCGAGGTGCCCATCGACGCCCTCGCCCACAACCCCTTCAACCTCCGCGAGGACCTCACGGACCTGGCGGAGCTGGCCGAGTCCCTGGCCGTACGGGGGCAGCTCCAGCCCCTGGCCGTCGCGACCCGGATGGCCTTCATGGAGGCACACCCCGGAGCCACCGACGGCCTGGGCCGCGCCCCGTACGTGGTCATCGACGGCAACCGGCGCCTCGCCGCAGCCCATCTGGCGGGCCTGAAGACCATCCAGATCCACGTCAACGACTCCCTGTCGGCGTCGGCCGCGGACATCCTCGAATCGGCGCTCATCGCCAACGTCCACCGGGTCGACGTGGCCCCCATGGACCAGGCACGCGCCCTCCAGGAGCTGGTCGACGTCCACGGCTCCCAGGCACAGGTCGCCAAACGGATCGGGAAGACGCCGGCCTGGGTCTCCCAGCGGCTGACCCTGCTCAACCTCACGCCCACCCTCCAGGAGAAGGTGGAGACGGGCGAGCTGAAGGTCGAACCGGCCCGCCGCATCGGCCGCCTGCCCCAGGAGGAACAGGCCGCCGCTGCCGACGAGAGCCTGGCCGCGGTCAACCCCCCGCGCCAGCGCACCCGCCCGGCACCCGCCACCAACCCGCCCCCGACACCGGCCCCCTCTCCGTCCCCGTCTTCCTCCCCCGCACCGGCCCCCCGCATCACGATCTCCACCCACTCCCCGGAGACCATCGCGGACGCCCTGACCGCCCACCTCACCCCGGACGACCTGAAGGCCGTCACCGAACTCCTGCTGACCCGCATCTGACCGGGCACCCAGGAAGCCACGGACCGACGAACGCCGGGGGCGCTGACGGCACCGAAACCGTCAGCACCCCCGCGTCCGGACCGTTAGCGGCGTTAACGCCGTTAACGCCCCACGTGCGGTTCGCGTGCGTTCGACGGTGCGCTTCACATAGGCTGCAGT
Source organism: Streptomyces sp. AB3(2024) (assembly GCF_041862025.1). NCBI lineage: Bacteria > Bacillati > Actinomycetota > Actinomycetes > Kitasatosporales > Streptomycetaceae > Streptomyces > Streptomyces sp. AB3(2024). Next base: position 5,663 of record NZ_JBGWAB010000112.1, on the reverse strand, counting down.
CGTATAGCAGCTGCTGGAGGCACCCATGAGCGAGACGAACGAACAGGCCACCCTCTTCGCGGCGGTCGACGCCCTGCTCGAAGAAGCAGCCGCCCAGGACGGGCTCCCCGAACCCGACGAACGCAAGCGCCTGCGCGAGGCCGCAGGCCTCAGCCAGGACCAGATCGCCAAGGCGCTCTCCGTCCGCCGCGAAACCGTCACCTCCTGGGAAACGGGCCGGACCGCCCCCCGCCCTCCCAAGCGGGCCGCCTACGCCCGCCTCCTGGAAGGCCTTGCCTCCCTCCACCCGGTCCACGCCGTTAACGCCACCCTGGCCTCCCCCACCGAGCAGACCTCCGAGCAGCCGACCATCCACGCCGTTGACACCGCACCCACGCCCCCACTCCCTGCCACCGTTAACGCCGTTAACCCCCCGAGCCGGCCACTCGACACCCCCGCACCCCATCCCCCCACCACGCCGGACCCCCTCGACGGCGTTAACGCCGTTAACGCCGACACCCCCCCGGCCCCGGATGCCCCCCTCCCCCACACCGCACAGCAGCCCCCCACCGTTAACGCCGTTAACGCCGTTAACGCCGTTAACGCCGTTGCCCACCCCACACCCGAACCCCCGCAAGCAGCCCCCCGCCCCCGCCCAGAACGACAGACGCCCCCCACCCCCCGCACTCCCGCCTCCCCCAAGCGGCCCCCCCACCCCCTCGAAGGCAACGGCCCCCTCGCCGTCCTGGACGGCACCGGCCACGCCCACGCAGCCGGCGGCGTCCTCCTCCCCCACCCCACCTCCGACCTCCCCGCCCTCATCACCTGGGCCCTCGGCCCCGACGCCGACCTCCGCGCCCCCCGCCTCCACCGCAACGGCAAGGACGGCGACCCCCTCCTCGTCCTCACCGCCCCCGCCGCGGAACGCCTCGGTCTCCCTCTCACCCTCGAAGACCGCCGGGCCCTGCGCCTCCCGGACAACCACCCCGTCATCAAGCAGCTCACCAAGGCCAAGTGGCAGCTCACCCGCCGCGGCTTCGGCCCCTGGCCCCGCATCTACCGCCCGGCCTCCCCCACCTGCGGCCGCCAGTGCGTCCAGCTCGCCGTCCTCCCCTGGGGCGCCCTCGACACCCGCGCCTGGGGCGAGGACACCGCCGACCTCCCCGCCCCGGAACTCGCCGAACTGCTCACCGCCTACGCCACCCGCCTCCTGACCCCCCGCGGCTCCACCGCCGTGACGGGCCTGGAACTCATGACGGCGCTCCGTCCCCCCACCCGCGCCGCACGCAACCCCGAAACCAACACCTGGGAGTCCGCCCCCGTCGCCGGCTCCCTCACCCGCCCCGTCGACCCGGCGCCCCCGGAGGCCCCCGACGAGCACCCGGTGGTTGCCGCCCTGTACCCCCGCTCCCACCAGCGCACCCCGGACCAGGTCCTCGACGAAGAGGCCTACGACTGGATCCGCGACCCGGAGCTCCTCACCGACGCCGAATGCGCCGCCACCCACGCGGTCGGCCTCGACGTGAACATGGCCTTCGCCGCCGCCGCGAACCGCCTCAACGTCGGCCTGGGCCCCGCCGCCCACACCACGCACCCGCGCTTCGACCCGAAGACCCCCGGCTGCTGGCTGGCCGACCTCTCCTCCCTCCCCCACGACCCCCGCCTCCCCAGCCCCTTCACCCCACACGGCAAGCCGCCCACCGGACCGGCCTGGTACGCGACCCCGACCCTCGCCTACGCCCAGGAGCTCGGCCACGAGGTCCGCCCCTCCGAGGCCTGGCTCCGCCCGGACCACGGCCCGTACCTCGACGCCTGGTACACCCGCCTCCGCGACGCCTACATGGCCACCATGGCCGACCTCGGCGTCACCTCCTCCCTCACCGAGTCCGAGTTCCTCCGGGCCATGACGACCCACAAGCAGCACGACCCCCTCGCCGCCTCCGTCCTCTCGGCGATCAAGGCCACCGTGAAGGGCGGCATCGGCAAGCTCCGCGAGCGTCCCCAGGGCGCCGGCTACCGCCCGGGCGAACCCTGGCCCGCGCTCGAACGCCCCACCTGGCGTCCCGACATCCGCGCCGCCGTGATCTCCACGGCCCGGGTCAACATGCACCGCAAGATGCTCAAGCTCTCCACGGCGGCCGGGCTCCACCCCATCGCGGTCCTCTCCGACTGCGCGGTCTACCTCTCCCCCGGCCCCAGCCCCCTCGACCTCCTCCCCCACACCCCGGACGGCAAGCCCCTCCCCGGTGGCTTCCGCCTCGGTGTCAGCCCGGGCATGGTCAAGCACGAAGGCACCCAGCCCCTCCTCTGGGCGGTCCGGATGCTCGACGAAGGCCTCAACCCCGCCCGCCACATCAAGGGCCACGACGCAGCAGCAGACGGCGAGTAATCCATGTCCGACATCTCCGACAGCCTGTCCAAGGCCGACGAACTCCACTTCACCCGCCCCGTCCCCAAGTCCGCGGGCGCCCAGATGCGCTTCCTCGTCAAACAGCTCAAATCCACCAAGGCCGTCGCCACCACCCTCGGCATCTCCCAGCGCACCGTCGAGCGCTACGTGAAGAACCAGATCAAGCAGCCCAAGCCCGAACTCGCCGCCCGCCTCGAAGCGGAAGTACGCCGCCGCTGGCAGCCCCTGGTCCGCAAGCGCGCCCGGGAGCAGGCCTCCAGGACCACCGGACTCGTCATCGAGACCCGCGCCCGCTTCGGCTTCACCGCGGCCCCCGGCACCACCGACGACGGCCGCATGCGCCGCATCACCCAGCACCTCCCCCCGGAGTACGCGGGCCGCCTGTTCGCGGCCCAGGAGACCGGCGCCACCGAGAACCAGCTCCGGCACATCACCGCCGAGGCGCTCCAGGAGATCTACTTCAAGGACAACGGCGCCCGCGCCGGCAGCCTCCTGGTCGAGTTCACCGACATCGACTACGTCGACATCGCCTTCTGAAACCGACCGCTGCCGAAAACCCCCAAAACGAGCTGGAATCGCCGAAGCCGCAGAATCGCCCCTCCAGCCCCCAGAAACCAAAGAGGGTCCCGGGATACCCCGGGACCCTCCAATGCCCTCAAAACCCCCTCAGAAGCCCTCAGCAGGGCCCTCCTTCGGGCGCTCACCCCACGGCGTGCAACGTCCTCCGCCGCTTCGACTCCGCAGCCTTCTTCGCGGCGGCCTGCGCCGCCCGCTTCTTCCGCTGCTCCGCCAGCTGGTCCTGGTACTCCGCCACCGCCTGGTGGTAACTGGCCACATACCCCCGGGCGTCCAGCCGCTCCTCGGGCGCCATCTCGTTCACCGCGGCGACGGCGTCCTCGAAGGAGTTGTAGCCCGCCAGCATCGGGTTGATCTGATAGACCCCGTTCCTGACCTTCCGCACCAGCTTCGCGAGCTCCAGGCTCCGCAGCGCCGCGTTCACGCTCGGCCGGCTGAGCTCCAGCAGCCCCCCGATGGTGGCCTGATCGATGAGGATCCGCCCCCCGGGCTCACTCAGCGAACGCAGCTTCAGCAGCACGCGGTACGCGGCCGGCGGAAGGTCGAGGTCGGAGAGAAGCCCGTCTGCGTTGACCGCAGCGAATCGCAAGGTGCTCACTGAGCTGTCCCTTCTTCCTTGCGCTGTGCCCGGCTCAGCCGGCGCGCAGCGCGCTCCTTGGACCGTTCGGCCCGCAGTTCCTCGATTGCCTGCCGCATGTGGTCCAGCGACGGGAACCGCACCAGGTCCGGCAGGCTCGTATCGCTGCGAATCTGCGAGATGGTGCTGTGCTGCTCCACCTTCACGAACTCACCCGCCGTCTCGGTACCCGGGATGAACTCAGCCACCCGGTAACTGTAAGGGGGGTTGAACTGGTACACGCCCCGCCTCACCTTGAAGACGATCCCATGAGACATGACAGTGTGCAGCGCCTCCGACGTCTTTGTCCGGCTGACGTCCAGGATCGTAGCCATCTCCTCCTGAGTAAGTGGAATCCGGCCCCCCGCTCGCTGGCACGCGATCAGCAGCAGGATCAGCCTCAGGGGCAATGCTTCCCTGAAGTACTGGGCAATCACCAGGAAGAACTCAAGGCTGTCCATGGAGAACGCATTTGGCTGACTCTGCGTCCCGTAGAACTCCAGCGGCTTGCGCTCACCGTCCAGCGTGAGCTTGCGACTGGGATACCGCCTCGCGAGGCTGTCCAGATCCTTGACCGGAGCCAGCGGCTGACTCCACGCCGAGATCGCGTCATCAACGGGGAGATCAGGACGCGGCGCGCGCGACGGACTCGGCCGACGGCGCTGTGGCTCTGATGACACGAGGATGCTCTCCACTTCGTTGATCTGCAGAGAGAGTATGTCAACAAGGGTGACACTAATGTCACGCTCGTTGACGTTCGGCGTGTCTTCTGTCCCCCCAGGAGGGACACATCTCGGCCACGGCCCCTTCAGGCCCCCTCTGCGCGCCGACGACCCAACCACTACGCCCCCTCACGCAGTTAGGGGGCGTATCTCCGTAAGAACGTCAGTATCCCCGACGTTTTAGCCCAAAAAGCGTCAGCCTCGCTGACGTTTTGCGGTCGCTCTGTCCCCCTACCAGCGACACATCGACCGAGTTATGTCCCTTCTGAGGGGACATAACTTTCCCCGTGCACCCCGCCTGACCTGCGACAACGCATATCCGTACTCTCTATAGGCCGTCAGCTGCCGCGCTTCACGCACCCAACGCCGTCACCAACCGCCTGCGAGCCCTCATTTCCTGACACCCCGACACCTGAAGCACCCCAAGCCCCTGTACCGGACACCGTGTCCATAACGGCGCAGAATCTGACTGATTCCTATCTCTATCCCCAGAACACTTTGAAGCATTTCACTCAACCACCCTTAACGCCGTTAACACTGTCGCTTCTCACTCCACCTTCCCTCGATCACAACTCACCTCAACCTCCAAGAACCCCCAATATGACCAACCCAAAACAACAACACCCCAGGTCAACCGCACACCACGAACCCCCCGCTCAAAGCTCAACACACCGACCAAGGCAACGGTTTAACCACACCCAACCCGGCATCACGAACACCACACACCCGTCGACAGCTGGAAGCTTCACAACAACTCTCCAGCTCAGCCCCGTTCCAGAACACCCGGAAGGCCTGAGAAACCAAACTCCGAGGGCACACCTAAAACCAGAAACACCCCAAACTTCACCCGCACAGGACACCCCTGAACAGACAAAACCCGGGCAAGTCCCGAAGCAAGCGGAGGGGACCCCCATCGAAGGGACACCACTCGGAGCCAAGCCGAGAGGATCCTGGCTAAGGGCCAGGCAACGGTGTGCGAAGCACACCCCGCCAAGCGCAGCGAGGCGGCTCCCTTCCCAAGCGCTCTGCCCCTGGGGCACCGGCTCAAGGCCGGCGCTGGTCCGCGAAGCGGACCCCACCGAGCGCAGCGAGGTGGCTTCCCTCCCTAGGCGCGCAGCGCCTAGGGTCCCCGGCCGAAGGCCAGGGCAGGGCCCACGAAGCGAGCCCCCCGAGCGCAGCGAGGGGGGCTCCCCTACCCAGGCGCGCAGCGCCTGGGATCCCCGGCCAAGGCCTCGCCCCGCCGAGCGCAGCGAGGCGGGGCGAGGCCTTGGCGCGCAGCGCCAAGGGCACCGGGCCGAAGGCCCGGCCATTGTCCGCGAATCGGACCCACCCGAGCAGATCGGAAGAGCGTAGTGTTGGG
>NZ_JBGWAB010000111.1:0-28526 GCF_041862025.1 Streptomyces sp. AB3(2024) | reverse complement strand
GTTCCCGTCCCCGCGGGCCGTCCCGGCCGGAGCGGCCGACGCCTGGGGCGGCGGCCCGCGCACCGGCCTCGACGCCGAGCGGGCCCGCCAGACCCGGATGGCCGTCGTCGGCCCCGTCACCGAGCGCTGGGCGCCGGAGCAGGCCGGTCCCGTCCACGGCCACTGGCAGCTGGCCGCGCCCGTCGGCCCCGCCACCGACCTGTGGGCCCTCGGCGCCCTGCTCTACCGCGCGGTACAGGGACACGCCCCGTACCCCGAGGACAGCGTCGCCGAACTGGTCGAGATGGTCTGCGCGGAGCCGCCCGCCTTCGCCGAGGAGTGCGGCCCGCTGCGCCCCGTCGTGGAGTCGCTGCTGCGCCAGGACCCCACCGAACGACCCGACTTCGAGGAGCTGCGCGGCTGGCTGCGCTCCCTCGTGCGCTCCGCGCCGGAGCCCGACGGGGACCCGGCCGTGCTCCCGGCACCGGAGCCGGATCCCGCCCGGCTGCCCGTCGTCCGTCGGCGCGGCGACCTGCACGGCCGCCACCGCAACCCCGCCGCCCCGCGGGGGCCGCGTTCCCTCGGCCGGACCCTGCTGGTCGGCGTACTGGCCCTGATGGCCGCCGCCGTCGCCTACGCGATGCTGTTCATGCCGCGTTCCGCCGGTTCCGGTGAGCAGGCCCAGCAGCCCACGGCCGCGCAGAGCCCCGCCCGCCCGAGCCCGTCCGGCTCCGCCCCCGGCGCGGCGACCCCGGGCGGCGGACCCTCCGGGACGCCCGGCGGAACCCCGCAGTCCAAGCCCGCCCAGCAGCCGAACGCCCCCGAGGGCTACACCCTGGAGCGGGATCCGGAGCACTTCACGGTCGCCGTCCCCCAGGGCTGGACCCGTCGGAGCATCAACGAGGCCGGCCAGGTGCGCTACACGCAGGGCGCGTTCACCCTGGTCGTGGTCCCGGGCCGGGACCGGGTCGAGGGCAACCCGGACCCGAAGGCCTACCAGCAGGACAAGGAGCCGGAGCTGTCCCCGTACCGCAACTCCACCTGGGCGGAGTCGGGGGACGTCAAGAGCACCACGGTCGCCGGTCAGTTGCGCGTCACCGGCCGCTACACCTGGATCGATTCGACGGGCCGGTCCGTCCTGGCCCGCAACTTCGTCGTCGCCCTCGGCGGCAGTTACCACGTCGTCATGGTGACCGGCCCCAAGGACGAGGAGGACAAGGTCACCGACGTCTTCGAGAAGGCCACGGCGAGTTACCAGGCGGGTGGCTGACTGGATGTCAGTACGGCGATTGCGTCACAGTGCTGTCTCACCGGCCCCGCGCGGTTCCGGCAGCGCCCGCAGGCTCCGTAATCTGGCCCGGAGAGTACAGAGCGGCGGGAATTCGTGGAACAGCAGACAGGCGCGGGTGCGGTGCTCGCGGGCCGGTACAGGCTCGTCGATCCCATCGGTAGCGGCGGCATGGGCAAGGTGTGGCGCGCGCACGACGAGCTGCTGCACAGGACCGTGGCGGTCAAGGAACTGACGGCGGGTCTGTACGTGGCCCAGGCCGATCGGGAGGTCCTGCACGCCCGCACGCAGAAGGAGGCCCGGGCCGCGGCCCGGATCCAGCACCCGGCGGTCGTCACCGTCCACGACGTGCTGGAACACGACGACCGGCCGTGGATCGTCATGGAGTACATCGACGGCCCCTCCCTCGCGGAGGCCGCCAAGGCGGCCGGGCGCATCGAGCCCCGCGAGGCGGCCCGGATCGGCCTGCACGTGCTGGGTGCCCTGCGCGCCGCGCACGCGGTCGGCGTGCTGCACCGTGACGTGAAGCCGGGCAACGTGCTGCTGGCCAAGGACGGCCGGGTGCTGCTGACCGACTTCGGGATCGCCGCGATCGAGGGCGACTCGTCGATCACGCGCACCGGCGAGCTCGTCGGCTCCATCGACTACCTGGCCCCGGAGCGGGTCACCGGCGGTGCGCCCGACCCCTCCTCCGACCTGTGGTCGCTGGGCGCCACCCTGTACACGGCGGTCGAGGCCCGCTCGCCGTTCCGGCGGACCTCGCCCATCTCCAGCCTCCAGGCCGTCGTGAACGACGAGCCGCCCGTCCCGCGCCAGTCCGGCGCCCTCGGCCCGGTCATCACCGCGCTGCTGCGCAAGGACCCGGGCCAGCGGCCCTCGGCCGCCGAGGCCGAGCGGATGCTGATCGAGGCGATGGAGGGCCGCGAGCCGAAGGCGGCGCAGGCGTACGTGCCCACGCGCGCGGTCACGGCCGAGGAGCGGGTGCCCGCCCGGTCCGCGGAGCCCGAGCGGCCGGAGCCGGCCGCCCCCGCGCCCGCCCCGGCCGCCGGGCTCCGGGAGTCCCCCGCGGCCTCCGCCGGGCGTCCGGCCGGGCGGCTCAAGCGGGCTGCCGCCGTGGCCCTGGTGGCGGCGCTGCTCGGCGGCGGCGGGGTCTTCGGGGTGCTCAAGTACCTCGACGGCCAGGGCGACGGGGTCCAGGACGAAGGCTCCGCCGACAAGGGGGCGAGTGCCCCGGACCGTCCGGGATCGGGCGAAGACGGCAAGGCCGGCGCCGCGGCGGCGACCCCGCCGGCCGGTTTCGTCAAGGTGGAGGACCCGGCGGGCTTCTCGCTGTTCGTCCCGGCGGGCTGGAAGCGCCAGATGGACGGCAACCAGATCGACTACACCCCCGACAACGGCCGTCACCTCATCCGGATCGCCATCGACACCACCCCGGACTACCCGAACCCGTACACGCACCTCCTCGACTTGGAGAAGCAGCTCAAGGAGCGCATGGACTACAAGCGCGAGGTGCTGGACCAGAACAGCTTCCGGGACACCACCCGGGCCGGGCTGTGGGACTTCTCCTGGACCGAGAAGGCGCCCCACGCGGGCCCGCGCCGGGCCATCGAGCAGATGTACATCAGCCCGGAGAACACCGAGTACGCGGTGTACATGTCCGGTCCGGCGAACGAGTGGTCCAAGATCCGCCAGCAGTTCGACACGGTACTCACCGGCTGGCAGCCCCCGGCGAAGAAGGGCTGAGGCGGGCCGGACGGGGGTGTCCGCGAAGGGTTCGCCGGAGGGTGCGGCGGACCGCCCGCCCGGCCGCCCGGCGCGGTGATCGCGCCACACCCCGCCGATCGCGCCAGCGATCACTGGCAGACTTGGCAAAATACGGTTACCGACGGGTACCCAAAGCCTCGCGGGCGGCATACGCTCACCGCCATGACGGACTCGCAGGCCCCCGCCGCCCCCCTCCGCACCGCACCGCAGCCCACGAACCCGGTCGCCCCGGTCCCGGCCGGCGCGCGTACCGCCGCCGAGGTGGTGACCCCCGAACTGGTCACCCGGCTGACCCGCGGTGTGATCGGCTCCGGGCGGACCGCCAACCACACCCCCTTCACCGGGGACAAGCTGGCGGACCTCCCCGAAGCCACCCCCGAGGACGTGGCCACCGCCTTCACCAAGGCCCGCGCCGCCCAGAGCGCCTGGGCCGCGGTGCCCGTCCGTCGGCGGGCGGCCGTGCTGCTGCGCTTCCACGACCTGGTCCTCGCCCGCCAGAGCGAGGTCCTCGACCTCATCCAGCTGGAGACCGGCAAGGCGCGCCTGCACGCCCACGAGGAGGTCCAGGCCGTCGCCGTCGCCGCCCGCCACTACGGCCGCAAGGCGCCCGCCTACCTGCGCCCCAAGGGCCACACGGGCGCCATGCCGACCCTCACCAAGGTCACCGAGCTGCGCCAGCCGCGCGGGGTCGTCGGGCAGATCGCCCCCTGGAACTACCCCCTCGAACTGTCCGTCGGCGACGCCCTGCCCGCCTTCGTCTCGGGCAACGCCGTCGTCATGAAGCCCGACACCGAGACCGCGCTGACCGCCCTGTGGGCCCGTGACCTGCTGATCGAGGCCGGACTGCCCGCCGAGGTCTTCCAGGTCGTCCTCGGCGAGGGCCCGGTCGTCGGCCCCGAGGTGGTCCGGCACGCCGACTACGTCTCCTTCACCGGCTCCACCCGTACCGGCCGCGAGGTCGCCCAGGGCGCGGCCGCCCGCCTGGTCGGGGTCTCCCTGGAGCTCGGCGGCAAGAACGCCATGCTCGTCCTGGCCGACGCCGACGTGGAGAAGGCCGCCGCGGGCGCCGTCCGCGCCTGCTTCTCCTCCGCCGGCCAGCTCTGCATCTCCATCGAGCGGCTCTACGTCCACGCCTCGATCGCCGACGCGTTCGTCGAACGCTTCGCCGCCCGCACCAAGGCCATGCGGCTCGGCCACGCCCTCGCGTACGGGGCCGACATGGGATCCCTCGTCGGGACGCGTCAGCTGGAGACCGTGCAGCGGCACGTGGACGAGGCCGTCGCCAAGGGCGCCACCCTCGTCGCCGGCGGCACCGCCCGCCCCGACATCGGCCCGCTCTTCTACGAACCCACCATCCTCGACGGGGTCGAGGCCCCCATGGCGGTCTGCGCCGAGGAGACCTTCGGCCCGGTCGTCTCGATCTACCGGTTCACGGACGAGGACGAGGTCGTCGCGCAGGCCAACGCCACCCCCTACGGCCTCAACTCCAGCGTCTGGACCAAGGACGCCCGGCGCGGCCACGCCGTCGCCGCCCGCCTGCGCACCGGCACCGTCAACATCAACGACGGCTACGCCCCCGCCTACGGCAGCGCCCAGTCCCCCATGGGCGGCATGAAGGAGTCCGGCCTCGGCCGCCGCCACGGCTCCGAGGGGATCCTCAAGTACACCGAGGCGCAGACCGTGGCCCACCAGCGGCTGCTGCCGATGGCGCCCTCGCTGGGCATGGACGACGCGAAGTACGCGGAGTTCATGACCCGCAGCCTCAAGGTGATGAAGGCCCTCCGCTTCCGCTAGGCCCGGCCGCCGACGCCCGACCCTCCGATTCAGACCCGATCGCCCGGGAGGCACACGCAGTGTCGTACGACTACGACGTCATCGTCATCGGATCGGGCTTCGGAGGGTCGGTCTCGGCGCTGCGGCTCACCGAGAAGGGCTACCGGGTCGGCGTCCTGGAGGCCGGACGCCGCTTCACCCGCGAGAGCCTGCCCCGCAACAGCTGGGACCTGCGCAACTACCTGTGGGCGCCGGCCCTCGGGCTGTACGGGATCCAGCGCATCCACCTCCTCGGCAACGTGATGGTGCTCGCCGGAGCCGGGGTGGGCGGCGGCTCGCTCAACTACGCCAACACCCTGTACGTGCCGCCCGCGGCCTTCTTCGAGGACAGGCAGTGGGCGTCCATCACCGACTGGCGCGAGGAACTCGCCCCGTACTACGAGCAGGCCAAGCGGATGCTCGGCGTGCGCCTCAACCCGACGCTCACCCCCTCCGACGTCCACCTCAAGGCCGCCGCCGAGAAGATGGGCGTGGGGGACTCCTTCCACATGGCGCCGGTCGGGGTGTTCTTCGGCGACGGCCGGGACGCCGACGGCGGGGCGCGGGTACGTCCCGGGGAGCAGGTGCCCGACCCCTACTTCGGCGGCGCAGGCCCTTCCCGCACCTCCTGCACCGAGTGCGGGGAGTGCATGACGGGCTGCCGGCACGGGGCCAAGAACACCCTGAACGAGAACTACCTGCACCTGGCGGAGCGGGCTGGGGCCGTCATCCACCCCATGACCACCGTCACCGCGCTCGCCGAGCACCCCGACGGCGGCTACCGGGTCCGCACCGTTCCCACCGACCACCGCCGCACCGGCCGGGCCAAGGTGCTCCGGGCCCGTCACGTCGTCGTCGCGGCGGGCACCTACGGAACCCAGACCCTGCTGCACACCATGAAGGACCGGGGCGAGCTGCCCCGGCTGTCGGACCGGCTCGGCGACCTGACCCGCACCAACTCCGAGGGTCTGGTCGGCGCCCAGACCGACGACCGCCGCTACCGCAGGCGGCACGGGGCCGACCGGACGGCGGACTTCACCCGGGGGGTGGCCATCACCTCCTCCGTGCACCCCGACGCCGACACCCACATCGAGCCCGTCCGCTACGGCAAGGGCTCCAACGCCATGGGGTTCCTGACGATCCTCCAGGTGCCCTACGGCCGCCACCGGGTCCGGGCCTGGTTCGCCCGCACCGCGAAGCACCCCGTACAGCTGGCCCGTTCGCTGTCCAACCGCCGCTGGTCGGAGCGGACCATCATCGGTCTGGTCATGCAGTCCCTCGACAACTCGCTGACGACCTACCGCAAGCCCGGCGGCATCGGCAAGGGCCTGCTGACGGCCCGGCAGGGGCACGGCGCCCCCAACCCGGTGCAGATCGAGGAGGCCACCCGGGCCGCGACCCTGCTGGCCGAGGAGATCAACGGCTTCCCGGGCAGCAACGTCGGCGAACTGACGGGCACCCCGCTCACCGCACACTTCCTCGGCGGCTGCCCGATCGGCGCCTCGCCCGAGGAGGGCGTGGTGGACCCGTACCACCGGCTCTACGGGCACCCGGGCATCTCCGTCGTCGACGGTGCGGCGGTCTCCGCGAACCTCGGGGTCAACCCGTCCCTGACGATCACGGCGCAGGCCGAGCGGGCGATGTCGTACTGGCCGAACAACGGCGAGGAGGACCCGCGGCCCGAGCAGGGCGCGGCGTACGTGCGCCTCGCGGCGGTGGAGCCGGCCCGGCCGGCCGTCCCGAAGGAGGCCTTCGGCGCGTTGCGGCTGCCCTTCCTGGCGGTCCCCGCGGTGCCCCCGAGGCAACCGGAACCGGAGCACTGACCGCGATGAGTACCGCGCTCCCCCTCCGAGCGCGGTACTCACCGCGGTACAAGAGTGGACAGGCGGTTGCCGGAGAAGGTTGTACCGGAATCCCCGCGCCAGAGGTGTGGTGTCGGTCACATGCCCGGGAGTGCAACTGTCGCCGGGCTCCGGCGGTCACAGGGGGCATGAGACAGCGCATCTCCCTGCCGGTCGCCTGCGGCCTGGTCGCCGCGGGGCTGGCCACCGCCATCACCCCCGCGTACGCCGCGGAACCCGTCCTCACCCTGACGGCCCCGGCCGCACTCGCCCTCCCGCTCCACCCGGCGACGGGCTCCCCGAAGCCGGTCGCCCTGGCCGTGCGCCTGGACTACCCGGGCGCCGCCGAAGGCCTCGGCGCCGAAGTCACCTTCACCGTCGACCTGACCAAGGTCGCGGGCGTGGCCTCGGTCCGGGAGGCGGCCGCCGGGACCGGCCAGGCCGCCAAGTGCAAGGCCGTCGCGACCACCCTCGTCTGCACGGAGCGGGGGGTGCGCCCCGGCTCCCGACCCGGCGTCGACCTGGAGATCACCGCCGCGAAGGACGCCAAGAACAAGGACTCCGGCGAGATCCGGGTCACCGGCGCGGTGTCCGGGGCCACCGTGCGGCCCGCCGTCACGGCCGTCACGGTCGGCGGCCCCGACCTGGTCATGGGGGAGATGGCGCTCAAGCGGGACCCGAAGCCGGGCGAGAGCCAGCCGCTGCCCCTGGCCTTCTCCAACCGGGGCACGCAGTCCGCGCGGGGCGTGGTCCTGGAGCTGGAGGCCAGCCGCGGGATGGAGCTGGCCGAGCGGTACGACAACTGCGAGTACCGCACCACGCGCACCTCCACCACCGCGATCTGCACGGTCGACGGGGAGTTCGAGACCGACGCGAGCTACGAGCTGGCCGGCGACAGCCCCCTGCACCTGAAGGCCACCGGACACGCCCGCGCCGAGCTGCTCGGCTACGGCATCTACCCGGCCGCGGCCCCGGTGAAGACGGAGCAGGCGCAGACGGGCGCGGACGCGAAGCCCAAGCCCGGAGACGAGGCCGCGAAGGACCCCGCGGGCAAGACCCCCGGTGGCGCCAACGGCACCGGCGGGCGCAAGCTCACCGCCAAGAAGCGGGCCGCGACCCTCACCCCGGCGCTGCGGGGCCCCGACCTCAACCCGGCCGACAACCGGCGCGAGTTCGAGTTCGCCGTCCCGAACACCGCCGACCTCGCAGCCGAGCCCCTCGTCGTCAAGGGCAAGGCCGGCACCACCGTCAAGACCGCGGTCGCCGTGCGCAACCAGGGCCCGGCCTGGGTCTTCGAGCCCCGCTCCACCGCCCCGGCGGCGGTCGTGGACGTGCTGGTCCCGCCGGGCGTGAAGGTGCTCACGGCCCCCGCGGCCTGCCGCTCCGCCGGCACCGCGGCGGCACCCCGCTACCTCTGCACCACCGGCTCGTCGCTGCTGGAGTCCGAGAAGGTGGAGTTCCCCTTCGAGCTGCGGATCGACAAGGCCGTCCCGGACGCCCGGGGTGCCATCACGGTCGGCCGGCCCGGCCCCGGGGGCGAACCCCAGCGGCACCCCTTCGACCCGGTCCTGGCCAACAACCTGGCCACCATCACGGTGAACCCCACCGGCCCGGCCCCGAGCCCCTCGACGACGACCCCGAAGCCGACCGCCTCGGCGTCGGCCTCCGCCTCGCCGTCGGCCACTGCGAGCACCGGGACCACGCCTCCGAAGACCTCCTCGGGCGGCGGTCCACTGGCCTCCACCGGCAGCACGGCCGGCCTGGTCGGCTTCGCGGGGGCCGCGCTGGTGGCCGCCGGGGGTGCGCTGTTCCTGGCCTTTCGTCGCCGAGCGGCGGGCCGCGCGTAGCGGAGCCGGACACGCGGAACGGCCGGCCCGGGGCGTCCCCCGGGCCGGCCGTCCTCATGGAGTGACCGGGCTGCTGTCCCCTGCCGTCCGGTCACGCGAGGGAGCGAGGTCCCACGACGCGCGCCGTCGGGCGTCACGTCTCATCGCTCCCGTGGAGCCACGCGTGGTGCTGCGGACCCGCGCCTGGCTGACGCGGACCACACCGAGAACGAAGCCCGGTGGGGGCGGTCACGGCCCGGACGGGTGACGAACACCCGTCAGACGCGGCCCCGGCACAGCTCCAGCAGGGTCATCGCGAGCGCGGTGCCGGGCTTGCCGAGGGCGTCGCTCCAGTGCGCGAGCACCTCCATCTCGCGCGAGAGGTGCACGCGGCGGCCTCCGGCGGCGATCCGGGCCTCCTGGATGACCGTGGAGACGGCCGTCCGTTCCTGGATCAGCCCGATGATGCGGTCGTCGATGGCGTCGATCCGCTCGCGGCTGTCGGCGATGAGCTCTTCGGGGGTGGCGGCGGTGGTGATGACGGACATGTCGTTCTCTCCTCATGGACGGATCGGGGAGGTCCGTCAGTCCCGGAGAACGCCAGAGCGCCCCGGTCCTGTCGGACCGGGGCGCTCTGGGAAGTCAGCGGCTCAAGCGAGCATCACGAGGACCCATGGCGACCGGACCGGCCGGTGCCATAGGTAAAGAGGAAGCTCAGCTGCTTGCGCATGGAACGGATTATTACCCTCCGCCCCGCCCCCCGGTCAACCGGGCCCGCATCGTGAGACGACGGCCGGTCCGCGGCGGAGGGTGCCGTGAGGGGTCCGTCGCGGGGCGTCACCGGCCGGGGGACTGGATGGTGCGACAAAACGGCGGGTGCCGCCACCGGTAGAATCGACAAAACAGCCACCCTCTTCCGCCGGAAGGCCTGCCCCGTGCCAGAAGCACCCTCCGCCGCCCACGACAGCGCCCCGGACACGGTTCTCGTCGTCGACTTCGGCGCCCAGTACGCCCAGCTCATCGCCCGCCGCGTCCGCGAGGCACGGGTCTACAGCGAGATCGTGCCCAGCACGATGCCCGTGGCCGAGATGCTCGCCAAGGACCCCAAGGCGATCATCCTCTCCGGCGGTCCGTCCTCCGTGTACGAGGAGGGTGCCCCGCGCCTGGACGACGCCCGCGCCCTCTTCGAGGCCGGCGTCCCCGTCTTCGGCATGTGCTACGGCTTCCAGCTGATGGCGACCACCCTCGGCGGCACCGTCGACAACTCCGGCGCGCGCGAGTACGGCCGCACCCCGCTGGCCGTCTCCAAGTCCGGCTCGACGCTCTTCGAGGGCACCCCCGAGAGCCAGTCGGTGTGGATGTCCCACGGCGACGCCTGCTCCGCCGCCCCCGAGGGCTTCTCGGTCACCGCGTCGACCGACGTCGTCCCGGTCGCGGCCTTCGAGAACGACGAGAAGCGGCTGTACGGGGTCCAGTACCACCCCGAGGTCATGCACTCCACGCACGGCCAGCAGGTGCTGGAGCACTTCCTCTACCGGGGCGCGGGCCTGTCCCCGACCTGGACCACCGGCAACATCGTCGAGGAGCAGATCGCGGCCATCCGCGAGCAGGTCGGCGACAAGCGCGCCATCTGCGGCCTCTCCGGCGGCGTGGACTCCGCCGTCGCCGCGGCCCTCGTGCAGAAGGCCATCGGCTCCCAGCTGACCTGCGTGTACGTCGACCACGGTCTGATGCGCAAGGGTGAGACCGAGCAGGTCGAGAAGGACTTCGTGGCCGCCACCGGCGTCCAGCTGAAGGTCGTCGACGCCCAGGAGCGCTTCCTGAACGCGCTGGCCGGCGTCTCCGACCCGGAGACCAAGCGCAAGATCATCGGCCGTGAGTTCATCCGCGTCTTCGAGCAGGCGCAGCTGGAGATCCTCCAGGAGGACGGCCCGGCGGTGGCCTTCCTGGTGCAGGGCACCCTGTACCCGGACGTCGTCGAGTCCGGCGGCGGCACCGGCACCGCCAACATCAAGTCCCACCACAACGTGGGCGGTCTGCCCGACGACATCGAGTTCGAGCTCGTCGAGCCGCTGCGCCAGCTGTTCAAGGACGAGGTCCGGATGGTCGGCCAGGAGCTCGGCCTGCCCGAGGAGATCGTCCAGCGCCAGCCCTTCCCCGGCCCCGGCCTCGGTATCCGCATCGTCGGCGAGGTCACCAAGGAGCGCCTGGACCTGCTGCGCGAGGCCGACGCCATCGCCCGCCACGAGCTCACCGCGGCCGGCCTGGACCGGGAGATCTGGCAGTGCCCGGTCGTCCTGCTCGCCGACGTCCGCAGCGTGGGCGTCCAGGGCGACGGCCGCACCTACGGCCACCCGATCGTGCTGCGCCCCGTCTCCTCCGAGGACGCCATGACGGCCGACTGGACGCGCATGCCGTACGAGGTCCTCGCCAAGATCTCCACCCGGATCACCAACGAGGTGCCGGACGTGAACCGCGTGGTCCTGGACTGCACGAGCAAGCCCCCGGGCACCATCGAGTGGGAGTAGTCCCCACCGGTACCCGGTAGCCCGTACCGCGTGACGAAGCCGCCGTTCCCCTTCCGGGAGCGGCGGCTTCGCCGCGTGTACGGCCCTTTCTATGGCCTCTTCGGGCGGGCGCGGGTACCTTGCGCCGCGACCTTGGAGTCTGGAGGAACCGACATGGCCGAGCGGCCCGTACCCGTGCCCGTCGAGCGGCTCGGCTTCGCGATGCCGCCGGTCTTCGCCACCGCCGGGGAGACCCGCACCCACCGCAAGGCCCGGCTCGCCGAGGGGCTGCGGCTGCTGGGGCGGCTCGGGTACGAGGACGGGGTGGCCGGCCAGGTCTCCGTACGGGACCCGGAGTTCGAGGACTGCTACTGGGTGAACCCCTTCGGGCGGGCCTTCGGCGCCCTCACCCCCGACGACCTGCTGCTGGTCGACGGGGAGGGGCGGGTGCTCCGCGGGGAGCGGCGCGTGAACCAGCTGGCCTTCGCCGTGCACGCCGCCGTCCACCGGGAACGGCCGCAGGTGGTGGCCGTCGTACGCACGCAGGGCCCGTACGGCAGGGCGCTGGCCTGCCTCGGGGAACTGCTGTCCCCGATCACCGAGGAGGCCTGCGCCTTCTACGAGGACCACGCGCTGCTCGACGAGTTCGCGGGCGCGCAGGACCCGGCGCGGATCGGGCGCGCGCTCGGCCCGTACAAGGCGCTGGTCCTGCGCAACCGCGGGCTGCTGACGGTCGGGGACTCGGTGGAGGCGGCGCTGTGGTGGTTCCTCGCGGCGGAGCGGGCCGCGCAGGTGCAGCTGATCGCGCGGGCGGCCGGGAAGCCGGTGCCCATCGACCACCGCAGTGCCGTGGCCACGCGCGGGCGCTTCGGCTCGGACCTGGCCGCGTGGGTGAGCTACCAGCCGCTGCGGGAGGCGCTCTGAGGGGTGGCGTCAACATCATGAACGGTTAATCACCTGCTCTGACATCGTGCGCAATCCGGAGCACTGCCGCAGTGGTGCACAATTCGCTGGCATTGCACCGGAGTTCAGAGAGGCGGCACGCGCGTGGCTGTCCAAGAGATCCCCCGAAGCACCCACGGCGGCGGCTGCACCTGCGACGACTGCCCCCACGGAGCCCGGGAGGGCCACCGCCGGGCGGTGGCCGCCTTCCTGGAGAAGCGCGACGAGTTCGCCGCCGGACACGGGGTCCCGGCCGCCGTGGCCCACTCCCTCGGCGCCTCCCGCCAGTGGGTGTCCGACGAACTGACCCTGTCCGCCCGCACGGTCGCCGACCGGGGCCGGGAGGCCGGGCACTCCTGGCTGTACCTGCTCTCCCGGCGGGCCGTCCTCGTCCTGTGGATCGCCGCCGGGATCCTGCTGGTGGTGCAGGTCGGCACCGCCCTCGGCACCGGCTGGTCCACCGCCCGCACCGCCGGGCTCCTCGCCGCCGTGGTGCTCGCCGGGCTGCTCACCCTCGCCGCGCGGGCCCAGTCACTGCGCGGCGGGCTGCTGGCCCCGCTGGTCGGCGAGGACAACCGCCTGTCCACCTCCAAGGCGGTCCCGGCGGCCTGGCTGGTGCTGACCTCCTTCGCCGCGCTGCTGCCCGCGCTGCGCCTGGCGGCCTCCTCGCCCGGCCCCGAGCGGGACGCCCTCTACGCCGGGCTCTCACTGGGCCGGGCACTGCCCCTGCTCGCGGTCCTCGGCCTGACCTCCGGGGTGGCGGTGCTGGTGCGCCGGGTGGTCTCCGTACGGATCATGGGGCAGCGGCTCCAGAAGCTGCCGGCGGACCGCCCCTCGGGGGCCGACCTGCTCACCGACGACGCGGGCCGGGGGAGCTTCACCGACGCCCAGTACGTGCTGGTCTCCACCGTGGTGCTGGCCTACGCGGCGGTGTCGCTGGCCCGCTTCCCGGACCGGCTGCCGCGGCTGCCGTGGTCGCTGGCGATGCTCGTGGCGCTGTCGGCGGTGGTCTACCTCGCGGCCAAGTACGCCGAGGGGAGCCGTCCGCTCGTGCTGTCGGTGGTGCGCAGACGGGAGCCCGGGGACCTGGACTCCGCCGTCCGCCCCGGGGACGACATCGAGATCCGGGGCGTGGGCTTCGTACCGCCCGGGGCGCAGACCCCGGAGATGCTCGCCCGGCTGGTGGTGCGGATCGGGGCCGTCCACGTCCACGTGCCGCTGGTTCCGGTGGCGGGCGGATTCACCAATCCGTCGGACGCGGTGCTGACCGTTCCGGTGCCGGCGGAAGTGGAACCGGGGCGCACCGAGGTCCAGGTGGTGACCGCCGCAGGGGTGGAATCCAACCGCTACGCCATCGACGTGGCCGAGTGAACGGGGTACACATGGGGCGTGACCCGAACTGACGTGTCTTCCGGGAAGCGGATCTCCGTTCTCCAGGAGACGGCCTCCCGCCACGCGCTCCTCCCCCTGCGGATCTTCCTCGGCGTGACCTTCGTGTACGCGGGGCTCGACAAGCTCACCGACCCCGCCTTCCTCTCCGCGACCGGTACCGGCTCCATCGGCGAGATCATGCGCGGGGTGCGCGACACCGCCGCCGTCCCGGCCCTGGTGGACCTGGCGCTGAAGGGGCCCGTCGGCTTCGGCATCGCCATCGCGATCGGTGAGATCCTCGTCGGCCTCGGCGTCCTCGCCGGGCTGCTGACCCGGATCGCGGCCGCCGGCGGGGCGTTGATCTCCCTCAGCCTGTGGCTCACGGTGTCCTGGGCGGTCACCCCGTACTACTACGGCAACGACCTGATCTACGTGATGGCCTGGATCCCGCTGGTCATGGCCGGGGCGCCCTACCTGTCGCTGGATTCCCTGCGCCGGTCGCGCTGATCCCGGCGCACCGCGTGGGTGACCGTCCCGACCAGCGCGGCGAGCACGAGCCCGCCCGCGGCCATCGGGACCACCAGGAACCACGGCAGGTCCGTCTCACCGGCCGCGTCGAGCAGGTACAGCCCGCCGACGACGGTCAGCACCAGCCCCGCCAGCAGCCTTCCCGGCTGGAACTCATGACGCCGCACGGGCCACCTCCACCTGTCCCACACCCGCGTCCAGGTGCAGCTCGATCGTCCCGCCGGCCTCGGTGCCGACGGCGGGGGGCAGGGTCGCCCGCCGGGTCTCTCCGCCGCTCTTGATGCGGACGTCGGGGCCGCCCTCCCCGGGGAACTGGATGTCGCCGAGCCGGATCGACACGTCGGCCCGCGCGGTGACCTCCCGGGGCACGACGACCTTCAGCCGGCCCGCGTCGATGGCCGCGCGGACGGAGACGGTGGTGCCCTTCGGCACGTCCAGACGGCTCAGGTCCAAGGTGGCCAGCCCCGTGCCCGAGCGGTACTCGGGACGGACGTCGGCCACCGCCGCCGGGCGCCAGTCGACGTTGTGCCAGTCGGTGCCGATCTCGCGCGGCAGGGCGACCGACACCGCGAGCAGCCCGGCGGTGATCATGCCCAGCAGGACCGTGCCGAAGCCGGTGCGCCCCTTGACGGAGCTGACCGCCAGGCCCAGCCCGAAGACGGCCAGCGCCGCGGCGAGCCCCACCTGGAGGGCGTGCCCGAGCGTGCTGCCGTGCCACACCGAGGCGGTGGCGCCGCCCCCGGCCAGCAGGGCCAGTACGAACACCCGGCCCCCGATGCCGCCGCGCGACCACTGCGCGGCGCCGTTCGCGCGCGGCTTCGCCGGGGCGGCGCCCGGCCGCGTCCGCTCGTCCTCGTCGTCCGGGCCCCACAGGTACCCGGTCGTGCCGACCGGGCCGGTGGTGCCGTCCTTGACCAGCGGGTCCCGCCACCAGGACGGGCTGCCGGGCACGGGTGGCGCCTGCGTCTCCGGCGGCGCGGGCCGGTGCGGCGCGGGCCGGTGCGGGGCGGGGGTCTCCGCCTCCGCCTCGGGGGCCTGCCGGTGGCGCTGCGACCAGTACGAGGCCGCGCCGAGCGCCAGCATGACCAGGACCGAGAAGGCCCCCAGCACCCCGTTGTCCATCAGCGACAGGAACAGGGCGCAGCCGACCAGGGCGCTGAACACCGCCGCCAGGGTGGCACCCTCCACCCGGCCGGTCAGCAGCTTCTTGCCCTCGCTGTCGTCCTCGCCCTCCTGCGGGAGCAGCAGCCACGCGAACCCGTAGAAGATCAGGCCGACGCCGCCGGTGACGGCGAGCACGCCCAGCACGATCCGGAACACCACCGGGTCCAGCCCGAAGTACCGGCCGAGCCCGCCGCACACGCCCGCGAGGACCTTGTCGTGCCTGCTGCGGCGCAGGGGAGGGCGGTCGGCCGGGGCGGGTGCCCCGGGAGCCTCTCCCGGAGTTCGTCCGGGAGGACCCCCGTGCGGAGCGTCGTGTACGTCGGTCATGGGTCCATGGTGACGGGCCGCCCGGCGCCGCGGCACCGGGTCCGACCCTGGCGCAACCCTGATATCCCCCCGGAGGAACTGGGGGACCGCCCTGATGCCGCGTCCCGTCCGCGCGTGTGACCCTTGGTGTCATGCCCGTAGCCGCCGTACCCAGACCCCCGCACGCGCCGGACAGCGAGGACGTCCCCCAGCGCAGGCTCTACCGCAGCGCCGACGGCCGGATGCTCGGCGGTGTCGCCCGCGGCCTCGCCGGCCACCTCGGGCTGCCGGTGATCTGGGTCCGGCTCGCCTTCCTCGGCATGTTCATGTTCGGGGACGGGCTGGGGGTGCTGCTCTACGCGGCGTTCTGGGTGTTCGTCCCGCTCGGCGTGGGCGGCAGCACCGGACACCACTCCTTCTTCGAGGTCCTGCCCGACGGCACCCGGCGCCTGCGCAAGCCCGACAAGGGCGCGGTGTCCGGACTGGTCGCGCTGGCCGTCGGCGCGGGCATCTTCTTCTCCCAGCTCAGCGTCGGCGGCGCCAACGGCCGCTACATCTGGCCGACGCTGCTCGTCGGCGCCGGTGTGGTCCTCGTCTGGCGGCAGGCCGACAACGCCCGCCGCGCCCACTGGAGCGCCGCCGCCGGACGCCACGGGCGCCTGCTCCAGGGGGCCCGCGCGCTGGCCGGGGTGGTCCTCGTCGGCATGGGCCTGACCGTGTTCATCGTCGTACGCGGCTCCGCGGCCCAGCTCGGCAACGTCCTCACCGCCACCCTCGCCGTCCTCGTCGGAGTCGCCCTGCTCGCCGGCCCCTGGCTGATCCGGATGACCCAGGACCTCTCCGAGGAACGCCTGATGCGCATCCGCGCCCAGGAGCGCGCCGAGGTCGCCGCCCACGTCCACGACTCGGTGCTGCACACCCTCACCCTGATCCAGCGCAACGCCGAGGACGTCGGCGAGGTCCGCCGCCTCGCCCGCGCCCAGGAACGGGAGCTGCGCAACTGGCTCTACAAGCCCGAGGGCACCGGCAAGGACGAGGCCGAGGAACCGGCCACCCTCGCGGAGGCCGTGAAGAAGGCGGCCGCCGAGGTCGAGGACCACCACGGCGTCCCCATCGAGGTCGTCGTCGTCGGGGACTGCCCGCTGGACGAGAAGCTGGCCGCCCAGATCCAGGCCGCGCGCGAGGCGATGGTCAACGCCGCCAAGTACGGTGGCGACGGGGGTCCGGTGCAGGTGTACGCGGAGGTCGAGGGCCGCACCGTGTTCGTGTCCGTACGGGACCGCGGTCCGGGCTTCGACATCGACGCGGTACCGGACGACCGCATGGGCGTACGAGAATCGATCATCGGCCGGATGCAGCGCAACGGCGGGACCGCCCGGCTGCGGTCCGCGCCCGACGGCGGCACGGAAGTCGAGCTGGAGATGGAGAGGGCGGCATGACCACCGAGGACAGCGCTGTGAGCGGGACCGAGACCAGGCGGGTGCGGGTCGTGCTCGTCGACGACCACCGGATGTTCCGCGCCGGGGTCCAGGCGGAGATCGGGGAGACCGCGCGGACCGGGGTGGAGGTCGTCGGCGAGGCGGCCGACGTGGACCAGGCCGTCACCGTCATCACCGCCACCCGCCCCGAGGTGGTGCTCCTCGACGTGCACCTGCCCGGCGGCGGCGGGGTGGAGGTGCTGCGGCGCTGCGCCCCGCTGATGGCGGCGGCCGAGAACCCGGTGCGCTTCCTGGCCCTGTCGGTGTCCGACGCCGCCGAGGACGTCATCGGCGTGATCCGCGGCGGTGCCCGCGGCTACGTCACCAAGACCATCACCGGCACCGACCTGGTCCACTCCGTCTACCGGGTCCAGGACGGCGACGCCGTGTTCTCCCCGCGGCTGGCGGGCTTCGTGCTGGACGCCTTCGCCTCCACGGACGCGCCGCCGGTCGACGAGGACCTGGACCGGCTCACCCAGCGCGAGCGCGAGGTGCTGCGGCTGATCGCGCGCGGGTACGCGTACAAGGAGATCGCCAAGCAGCTGTTCATCTCGGTCAAGACCGTCGAGTCGCACGTCTCCGCGGTGCTCCGCAAGCTCCAGCTCTCCAACCGGCACGAACTGACCCGCTGGGCCACCGCCCGCCGCCTGGTGTGAGCCCGCCCCGCCCGGCCCCCGCGATGTGATCCACATCGCGGGGGCCGGGGGCAACCGCGGGGGCGCCCGGCGGGTCTTGGGTGGCGTGATGAGCCTGACGGGGACCCCCCTCTTCGCGGCGGTGGTCGCCCTGACCGTGATCGCCGTCGTCCTGCCGCTGGCCATGTGGAGCAAGGTGCGCGGCCCCGCCGTGGCACGCCTCGCCGTGCGCGGCACGATGGTGGTCTTCGCCCAGACCACCGCCGTGGCACTGGTGTTCGTCGCCATCAACCGGGACATGAACTTCTACGCCAGCTGGGGCGACCTGTTCGGCACCGGCAAGTACGTCACCGCCGCCCCCGACCTCGGCGCCGACGGTCTCGGCGGCAAGAAGGCCGAGGAGGTCAAGGCCGAGCCGAAGGTGCGGCAGAAGTTCGAGCCGGTCGAGGGCCTCGGCGGGCGCGTGCAGAAGACCGAACTGGACGGCGGGATCTCCGGGGTCAAGGGCGACGTCATGGTGTGGCTGCCCCCGCAGTACGACGAACCGGCCTACAAGGACAAGAAGTTCCCGGTGGTCGAGCTCATCCCCGGCATCCCCGGCACGGGCAAGTCCTGGTTCCAGGGGCTCAAGGCGCACGAGGTGCTGGAGCCGCTGATGAAGGAGGGCAAGGTGCAGCCCTTCATCCTCGTCTCCCCGCGCGCCATGCTGCTGGGCAACGCCGACACCGGCTGCGCCAATCTCCCCGGCAAGGTCAACGCCGACAGCTGGTTCAGCGTCGACGTCCGCAAGATGGTCACCGACAACTTCCGCGCCTCCGACGAGGCCCGCACGTGGGGCGTGGCCGGGTACTCGGCCGGCGCGTACTGCGCGGCCAAGCTGGCGGTCCTGCACCCCGACCGCTACAGCGCGGCCGTGTCCCTCTCCGGGTACAACGACCCCGGCCAGGAGCCCTCGTCGCTGGTCGCGAAGGATCCCGAGCTGCGCCGCACCCACAACCTGAAGAACCTCCTCCAGGCCGCGCCCACCCCGCCGGCGGTCTCGCTGTGGATGTCGGGGGCGGAGCAGGACGGCTACCTGTCCGGTATGGACCTCAAGGGGCTCGCGAAGAGCCCGACCGCGGTGCACGCGGAGAAGGTGACCGGCGGCCACAACCTGGAGTCCTGGTCGAAGCAGATCCCGCAGACCTTCGACTGGCTGAGCAAGACGGTCAAGGCGCCGTAGCCGCAGGGCTCCGGGGCCGCTACGCCGGGCGGGAGGCGCCCGCCCACGGCATCGAGTCCACCGGCGCGAGGCGGACCGTCGAGCCGGGGCGCGGGGCGTGGATCATCTGGCCGTTGCCGACGTACATGCCGACGTGGGTGACCCCGGAGTAGAAGAAGACCAGGTCCCCGGGGGCGAGTCCGTCCCGGGTGACGCGCTGTCCGGCGTTGATCTGGGTGTAGGTGGTCCGGGGCAGGGAGACCCCGGCCGACTTCCAGGCCGCCTGGGTCAGGCCCGAGCAGTCGTAGGAGCCCGGTCCGGTCGCGCCCCACACGTACGGCTTGCCGATCGCGGCGTACGCGAAGGCCACCGCCCGTGCGGCGCGGGAGCCGTCGGAGGGAGTCGGCGGGGCGGGGGTCCGGGCGCCGGGGACGCCGGCCGGTGCGGGGGCGGCGCCGCCCCCGGACAGGGCTTCGTAGGCGGCCCGTTCCTCGGCGGTGAGCAGGGCCAGGAGGCGCTGCGCGGTGGCGAGCTTCCCCTCGATGACGGCCTTCTGCCCGGCCAGCTCGTCCTGCCGGGCCCGCAGGTCCGCGAGCTCCCCGGAGGCCTTGTCGCGCAGCTGCCCGATCTCGTCGAGGCCGCGCCGTACGGAGGCCACGTCGGCGGCGGTGCGGTCGCCGGCGCGGGTCAGGAGGGAGGCCCGCTCCAGGTAGTCCTGCGGGTCGGTGGCCATGGCCAGCTGCAGGGCCGGGCCGAGGCCGCCGCTGCGGTACTGGGTCGCGGCCACCGCGCCGAGCGAGCGGCGGGCGGTGTTGAGGCGGTCCTCCTTGCGGGCGGCCTCGTCGCGCAGGCCGGTCAGCGCGCGCTCGGCCTCGTCGGCCTTCACCTTCGCCCCGTTGTACCGCTCCGTCGCCGCCTCGGCGTCCCCGTAGAGCCGGTCGACCTCCGCCTTGACCTGGGCGGGGGTGGGGCGGGGGTCGGCGTGCGAGGTGCCTTCGAAGGCGGTGGCGGTGGCAGCGCCCGCGAGGGCGAGGGTGGCGGCGGTCCGTACGGTGCCGCCGGTGAGCGGGCGCTGCCGGGGCTTTCGATGACTGGCCACGGGGGCCTCACGTCCTTCCGTCGGTCTTGGGGGAGGACGCTAAACCCGGAGGTAACGGGGCGATGACGAGTTGCCCCGAACTGGCCGTCTCCGACCGCGGATGACCGGGAAGGGGCGGATCAGTGCCAGAGGACGGCGATAAAGATGTTGGCGACGGTCAGTCCGCCGACCGCGGCGAAGAGGCCCTTCTCCGCGCGCTCCTCGTCGCGCTTGACGTAGACGATCGCCAGGATCACGAAGAGGACCGCGAGCTTCACGCCGATCTTGACGTGGTTCAGGGGGGCGCCGTCGCCCATCTCGCGGAAGCCCACCAGCAGGACGCCGGTTATGAGCATGGTGAGCGCGCCGTGCAGCATCGCGGGCACGAAGCGGGCGGTGCCGGCGCCCATGGCCTTCATCTGGGTGAGGAAACCGCCGAGGAGGGAGGCGATGCCGATGATGTGCAGGCCGACGAAGGCGTTGGTGAGGACAGTCATGCCGTCGAGCGTACGGGGCGGCCCCCGGGCCCCCGACGGCGGTGTCCGGGCGGGGCCGGGGGCCCGTGGCGGCGGTGTCCGGGCGGGGCCGGGGGCCCGTGGCGGGGTGTCCGGGCGGGGCCGGTCCCGTGGCGGACCTGCGTAGGGTGGTCCCATGCCGCCCGCCCCCGCCGCCGAGCCGACCCATCCCGCCGCCGACCGGATCGAGCTGGCCGCGGTCCTCGCGGCGCTGGGCCACCCCGCCCGGCTGGAGATCGTCCGCAGGCTGGCCGCCGGCGAGGAGTCCTGCTGCGGGGACGTGGTCCCCGACCTGCCGCGCTCCAGCGTCACCCACCACATCAGGACCCTGCGCGAGAGCGGCGTGATCCTCCAGCACCCGCGCGGCCGCAGGCACCTGCTCGCCCTGCGCCGCACGGACCTCGACGCCCGCTTCCCCGGCCTGCTGGACGTCGTGCTGCGGGCCGGCTAGCCGCTCCCGGGGGCCCGGCCGGTGCCGGGGTCCCCGGCCCGGCGGAGCCGTCGCGCTCGCGTACGGATTCCGACCGATTTCCCGGCGGCGGGACCGGTTGTCGGTCCCGGCCTCTAAACTCGGAAGGCGATGAGCAGCCTCTTTGACGACAGTTTCCTGGCGGACCTCACCCCCTCCGACGAGGTGCCGCCCCCGCCCGAGGACCACCCCGCCCCGGAGCCGGGCGCGGACGACCTCTTCGGGGGCCGGTTCGACGTGCCCATGAGCGGGGACGCGTACTACCGGGACGGCGCCCCCCGGCCCGTCATCGACCCGGCGACGCTCCTGGACGGGCTGAACACCGAGCAGGCCGCCGCCGTGGTGCACGCGGGATCGCCGCTGCTCATCGTGGCCGGCGCCGGTTCCGGCAAGACCCGGGTGCTGACCCACCGCATCGGACACCTGCTGTCCGCGCGCGGCGTCCACCCCGGCCAGATCCTGGCGATCACCTTCACCAACAAGGCCGCCGGTGAGATGAAGGAGCGCGTCGAGGGCCTCGTCGGCCCGCGCGCCAACGCCATGTGGGTCTCGACCTTCCACAGCGCGTGCGTGCGGATCCTGCGCCGCGAGTCGAAGCGGCTCGGCTTCACCTCCTCGTTCTCGATCTACGACGCGGCCGACTCGAAGCGCCTGATGGCGCTCGTCTGCCGCGACCTGGACCTGGACCCGAAGAAGTTCCCGCCCAAGTCCTTCAACGCCAAGATCTCGAACCTCAAGAACGAGCTGATCGACGAGGACGCCTTCGCGGCGCAGGCGGCAGGGGGCACCTCCCAGACGGAGTCTGGGGGAGGATTCGAGAAGACCCTGGCCCAGGCGTACGCGATGTACCAGGGCCGGCTGCGCGAGGCCAACGCGCTCGACTTCGACGACATCATCATGACCACCGTCCACCTGCTCCAGGCCTTCCCGGACGTCGCCGAGCACTACCGGCGCCGCTTCCGCCACGTGCTGGTCGACGAGTACCAGGACACCAACCACGCCCAGTACACCCTCGTGCGCGAGCTCGTCGGCCCCGGCTACCCGGACCTGCCGCCCGCGGAACTGTGCGTGGTGGGTGACGCCGACCAGTCGATCTACGCCTTCCGCGGCGCGACGATCCGCAACATCCTCCAGTTCGAGGAGGACTACAAGGACGCGACCACGATCCTGCTGGAGCAGAACTACCGCTCCACGCAGACGATCCTGTCCGCCGCCAACGCCGTCATCGAGCGCAACGAGAACCGCCGCGCGAAGAACCTGTGGACCCAGGCCGGCTCCGGCTCGGTGATCACCGGCTACGTCGCGGACACCGAGCACGACGAGGCCCAGTTCGTCGCCGACGAGATCGACCGGCTCACCGACGCCGGCGACGCCAAGGCCGGCGACGTGGCGATCTTCTACCGGACCAACGCGCAGTCGCGCGTGTTCGAGGAGATCTTCATCCGCGTCGGACTGCCCTACAAGGTCGTCGGCGGCGTCCGCTTCTACGAGCGCAAGGAGGTCCGGGACGTCCTGGCCTACCTGCGCGTCCTGGCGAACCCCGAGGACAACGTCCCGCTCCGGCGCATCCTGAACGTGCCCAAGCGCGGCATCGGCGAGCGGGCCGAAGCGATGGTCGACGCGCTCGCGCTGCGCGAGAAGATCACCTTCCCGCAGGCCCTGCGCCGCGTGGACGAGGCCTTCGGCATGGCCGCCCGCTCCACCAACGCCGTCAAGCGGTTCAACGTGCTGATGGAGGAGCTGCGGACCATCGTCGACTCCGGCGCCGGCCCGGCCGTGGTGCTGGAGGCGGTCCTGGAACGCACGGGGTACCTCGCCGAACTCCAGGCCTCGACCGACCCGCAGGACGAGACGCGCATCGAGAACCTCCAGGAACTCGCCGCCGTGGCCCTGGAGTTCGAGCAGGCCCGGGACGAGTCCAACCCCGGAACCCTCGCCGAGTTCCTGGAACAGGTCGCGCTCGTCGCCGACTCCGACCAGATCCCCGACGAGGACGAGGACGGCAGTGGCGTCATCACGCTGATGACCCTGCACACCGCCAAGGGCCTGGAGTTCCCGGTGGTCTTCCTGACGGGCATGGAGGACGGGGTCTTCCCGCACATGCGCGCGCTCGGGCAGACCAAGGAACTGGAGGAGGAACGCCGCCTCGCCTACGTCGGCATCACCCGTGCCCGCGAGCGGCTGTACCTGACCCGCTCCAGCATGCGCAGCGCCTGGGGCACCCCCTCGTACAACCCGCCCTCGCGGTTCCTGGAGGAGATCCCGGACGAGTACCTCCAGTGGAAGCGGACGGGTGCCTCGCAGAAGCCGGCGGGACCGGTGCGCGGCTCCGGGTACGGCTCGTCCTCGTCCTCGTCGTCCGGTGGCAGGTCCTCGTTCGGGACCTCGCCCGAGGCGTTCCTGTCCTCGTCGCGTACGAAGTCGGGCCCGTCCGGGTTCGCCACGCGCCGCGCCGCCGACAAGCCGGTCATCGCGCTGGCCGTCGGGGACCGGGTCACGCACGACCAGTTCGGGCTGGGCACCGTGATGGAGGTCAGGGGAGCCGGCGCGGACGCTCAGGCCACCATCGACTTCGGGGACGCCAAGCCGAAGCGGCTCCTGCTGCGCTACGCGCCGGTCCAGAAGCTGTAGCGGGGGCGGCCGTCAGGCCTCGCCGGGTCCGACGGGTCGGGTCCGACGGGTCGGGTCCGACGGCTCCGGCGCGTCCGGTGGCTGCGGCCGTCGGTCGCGCAGGGCGTTTGCGTCGGGTGGCTACGTCGGGTCCAGGCCGTGGGGGGGGGGGGGGGGGGGGGGGGGGGGGGGGGGGGGGGGGGGGGGGGGGTGTGTGGGGCGCCCCCCCCCGCCCCCCCCCCCCCCCCCCCCCCCACGAGGTGGGGTCGAGCGCGGCGCCGGCGCCGGGCCGTACCTCGAAGTGGAGGTGCGGGCCGGTGGAGTTGCCCGAGTTGCCGGAGTAGGCGATGACATCGCCGGCCTGGACCTTGCCGGACCGGATCTTGGTGCTGCTGAGGTGGCAGTACCAGGTCTCGGTGCCGTCGGGCGAGGTCACTATGGCCATGTTCCCGTAGGCGCTGTTCCACTGGGTGCGCACGGTGCCGTCGGTGGCGGCCATGACCGGGGTTCCGTAGGAGACCGGGAAGTCGATGCCGGTGTGTACCGACATCCACATGCCGCCGGCCTGTCCGAACCCGGCGCTCAGGCCGTGCTGGGTGACCGGGATCGCGAACTTGGGGCGGGCCGCCTCCTTGGCCGCCGCCTCCTCGGCCCGCTTCTTCTTCTCGTCTTCCTGGCGCTGCTTGAGGTCGATGCGCTCCTGGGTGCGGCTCGCGCGGTCCGCGAAGTCGCCCGCGTCGGCGCTGAGCGCGACCAGCTGCGTGTCGAGCTTGTTGTTCGCCGCGACCGGCTTCACCGACGCGGGGTCGGCGGCGGCCATGGTGGTCGGCGCCTCGGCCGGCTTGTCGGTGCCGGTGAGTCCGCCGACGGAAGCGGCGGCGACGCCCGCGACCCCCATCACGCAGACGGAGGGAACAGCCACGGTCAGCAGGGCGGACCGCTTGGCGGGGGAGCGGCGACGGTTGCCGGAGTGGGTTTCCCCGTCACTGCCCTTGGTCTTGCTCCTGCCGCTCTTGGCGTTGTTCTTGGCGGCGTTCCTGCCCGTGGCGCGGCGCGCCGCGCGCGGTTCGGCGGGGGTGACGGGCATGGCCTGCGTGGGCAGGTCGTGCACGACGTCCGTGGACTCGGGCTCCTCCTCGACCGTGAAGGCGAGGGGCTCGAAGACGGAGGTCTCGTCGTCGGCGTAGTGATCGCCGTAGGGATCGGTCCCGTCGTACGGATCCGCTCCGGCTCCGGCGCCGGACGCGGGGACGGCCGGGACGACGGTCGTGGCGTCGTAGCCGGCGTAGGTGTCGGCGGCCGGGTCCGTGGCGCCGCCGCCGTTCCAGGCGGTGGCGTCGTAGGTGCCGGTGTCCTGACCGTAGCCGGGGAGGGGCCAATGTCCGCTCTGGTCCACGCCGGTGGGGTCGTAGGCGAAGGCCGCGGGCGACGAGGCGTAGTCGGTGGCCGGTGCGCTCCAGGCGCCGGTGTCCGCTCCCCAGCCGCCGGTTCCGGTCGTGTCCTCGGGGACGCCCTGGGCGGGGACGCCGGCGAGGTGGTTCTCCTGCGGGGCCCAGGCGGTGGTGTCGTACGAGCCGGTGTTCGCGGACGCGTCGTAGGCGCCGCCGATGCCGTAGTCCGTGACGTACTGGTAGCCCTGACCCTGCGTTTCGTAGGAAACGTATGCCTGGTCACCAGCGAAAGTGGTGGTGGAAAGGCCGTCGTATCCCATTTCGGGATACTGGCCCGACGTCGGGCGGTCGTTCACCAACTTCTCTTTCGCCTCGGCAGTGGGGGGCCTGGGTGGCCGGGAACTCAAGGTTCACCGGAGGAGAGCAGTGGCGTGACTGTACCCGGCGGTTACTCACCACGACAATCTTCGGCGGGTTCCGGTCTCGGGGGAACCGGGCATTCGGCGGCCTTTCGGTCGTCGAATCGCCGAGCCTTGGCCTTGAGTTCGAAATCCGTTCGAGTTTCGTTCGTCCGTCAGGCGGTGTCGGACGAGGCCAGCGCCAGGAGCAGGACGAACGGCACGGGTATGAGCGCGGCCGACCCCAGCCAGACCCGCCGCCGCTCCTTCGGGGGCAGGACGGCGTCGATGACGAGGACCGCGCCGATCAGCAGCACGCCGGTCACGACCAGCAGGAACAGAACGCCCGTGGAGTGGTCGAGGGTGGTGTAGTCGCAGTTGCGCAGGTTCGGATCGGCGAGGTCGTCCGTGCTGTGGCAGTCCATGGGCAGGTACTCGGTCACCACCCACCACAGGAGGTGGAAGGGGACGATCGCGGGCACGCCGAGAGCCAGGTTGGCCAGACCCGCCGCCCACAGTCCGCGGCGCGGCGCGCTGTCGGTGCCCATGCGTCCTCCCCGGTGCGCGGACCTCTCGGAGGCTCAGATGGCCCGGCTCTCCCCTTCGGTTCCCGTGGGGCGGAGGTTTTCGGTGGGACGGGCGGCGGCAGCGCCGTCCGTGGCGCGGACCGGGCCGTCGAGCGCGCGGCGGACGGCGGTGATGACGGCCGGGTGGACGGGCAGCGCGAGGTGCCCGATGCCCATGACCTGGATGTTCGTCGCGTCCAGGTCCGGGTGCTCGATCCGCGCCGTGCCGGTGGGCGCCATCAGCGCGTCGAACTCGCTCCAGAACGCCACGCAGCGGGTCCGGCAGCCGGGCACGGGCGCGCGGAGCTCCGCCATCACCTCGGAATCCGGACGCATCTGGCGGACCAGCGGGTGCGCGTCCATGAAGGGGGCCACACGGGTCCCCTCGTGCGGGGTGCCCAGGGTGACCAGGGTGCGCACGCGCGCGTCGCCGCCGAGCCGCTGGACGTAGTACCGGCCGACCAGTCCGCCGAGACTGTGGCCGACGAGGTCCACCCGCTCCTGCCCGCTGCGCTCGCACAGCTCCTCCACGCGGCGGGCCAGGTGGCGGGCGGTGACGCGCAGATCGCGGGTGAAGGGGGAGTAGTTGTACGTCTCCACGCGGCGCCGGCCGCCCGCGCCGAGGGCGCGGCGCAGCAGGACGAAGACGGAGCGGTTGTCGGTGAAGCCGTGCAGGAGCAGCACGGGCGGGAGCGCCGCGGGGCCGTCGGCCGGCGGGTCCTCCGACCGCACCCCTGTGGGGTAGAGGAGCAGGTGTCCGGCGAGCACCACCGCCTCCAGCAGCGCGGCCCGCAGTGCGGCACCCGTCCGCGGTACGGGCGGCGGCGCGGTCATCAGCCCCATGGACGGCCTCCCCTGGACCTCTTGGGTGCGGGGCCGTGCCGCCGACACGGCCCCGTCACCGTGCCGCGCGGCTGTCGGCACGGTGACGGGGCGACCGGGCGGTGGTGAATCAGCGGCGTCCCACGTGTGATTTCCCCCTCGTGGTTGACCGCGAAACGGCGGCGTGCGCAATGCTGTACTTAACGTTCGTTCACTCGGGAGGCAGTGCGATGGGTGTGACCGGTCCGATCCGTGTGGTGGTGGCCAAGCCGGGTCTCGACGGCCACGACCGCGGCGCCAAGGTGATCGCGCGGGCGCTGCGGGACGCCGGCATGGAGGTCATCTACACCGGCCTCCACCAGACTCCCGAGCAGATCGTGGACACCGCGATCCAGGAGGACGCGGACGCCATCGGCCTCTCGATCCTCTCCGGGGCGCACAACACGCTGTTCGTGCGCGTCCTCGAACTCCTCAAGGAGCGCGACGCCGCGGACATCAAGGTCTTCGGCGGCGGGATCATCCCCGAGGACGACATCGCCCCGCTCAAGGCCAAGGGCGTCGCGGAGATCTTCACCCCGGGTGCCACGACCACCGCCATCGTCGACTGGGTCAACGCGAACGTCCGCCAGGCGTAATCCGTCCGGTCGGTGTCCCGCCCCGCTTCCCGCCCTCCGGCGCGTCAGGCGGGCGGGACCAGCTCGGTGAGCATCGCCGCGCGCAGGCGGAGGGTGGCCACCAGTCTCTGGAAGGCTTCCGACCAGTACGCGGCGGCGCCCGGGGAGGCGTCCTGCGGATCCTCCCCGACGGCGGTCAGGGCTTCCAGGCGGGGCGCCTCGGCGGGAGCGAGGCAGCGTTCCGCCAGGCCCATCACCCCGCTGAAGCTCCACGGGTAGCTGCCCGCCTCGCGCGCCGCGTCCAGGGCGTCGACCACCGCCCGGCCCAGCGCCCCGGCCCAGGGGACCCGGCAGACGCCGAGCAGCTGGAAGGCCTCCGACAGGCCGTGCGCCCGCACGAACTCCGCCACCCAGTCGGCGCGTTCCCCCTCGGGCAGGGTCTCCAGCAGCTTCGCCCGTTCCGCCAGCGAGGCGGTACCCGGGCCCGCCGCGGGCGGTGCGGACGCAGGGCCGAGCAGGGCCTTCGACCACCGTGGATCCCGCTGGCGCACCGCCGCCCGGCACCAGGCCGCATGCAGCTCTTCCGCCCAGCCCCCGGGCACCGGCAGCGCCACGATCCCGGCCGGGTCGAGCCCCCCGAACCGCTCCGGCCAGCAGGACAGGGGAGCCGCCTCCACCAGCTGGCCCAGCCACCACGCCCGTTCCCCGCGTCCCGCGGGCGGCCGCTTGACGACCCCGTCGCGCAGCATCCCCGCATCGCACTCGGCGGGCGGTTCGACGGCGCCCGGGCCCACGCAGGCCAGCGCCCGTTCGGCCATCCGCGCGGCGAGCGCCGAACCCGGCAGGGCGGAGAGCAGTTCGGCGGCGGTCGCCCGGACGTTGCGGCTGCGGTCGGCCAGTGCCGCTTCCAGGAAGGGCTCGTCCGCCCCGGAGAGCCCGGTCCTGAGCGAGTCGAGGAACATCAGCCGGTCCTCGGCCCGTTCGGTGGGCCAGGTCGTGGTCAGCAGCCGGGTCGCGGCCGCCGCCTCGTGCGCCCGGACGATGCCGAGCAGGGCGACCCGTTCCGCGAACAGTCCCTCCTCCCAGAGCCGTTCCACCGCCCGGCCGTCCGCCGGGTCGGGCAGGCCCCCGCCGCCGCCCGCCGCCCCGCGCAGCGCGAACCGCCAGTCCGGGTTCATCCGGGCCAGCCACAGCCCCCGGACCCCGGCCAGGGCCAGGGCCTGTGGGCGCAGGTCGGTCCGGGCCCGCGCCGCGTCCAGCAGCGCCGGGAGCAGTGCCTCCGGAGCGCGGTAGCCGTGCCGGCCGGCCGCGGCCAGCCACTGCGGGAGCAGTTCCGTCAGATCCGGGGCGGCCCCCCGCCGCCCGCCGCCGGCCGCGGCGGTGCGGCCCGCCAGCAGCTGGGCGAGCCGCCGCCGGGCGGC
>NZ_JBGWAB010000110.1:0-28709 GCF_041862025.1 Streptomyces sp. AB3(2024) | reverse complement strand
ATCGACCCCGCCGAGACCCGCGAGACGCTCATCAGCGCCCTCGCGATGCTCCGCACCAAGCACGCCGACCTGCCGTCCCGCAAGCACGGCAACCCGCCGCAGTAACGAGCGAAGGAGACCTGCCACCGATGAGCACCGCCACCGACACCCTGCTGAAGGTCGAGAAGGGCAACGCCGCGCCCGAGGAGCTGGCCGCGATCACCGCGATCCTGCTCGCCCGCGCCGCCGCCACGCCCGAGGAGTCCGCCACCAGCCCCCGCTCCCAGGCCGGCTGGCGCCGCCTGGAGCGCAGCCGCGGCTTCCAGGCCCCGCACAGCTGGCAGGGCTAGCCGACACGCGCCACCGCTTCGTCCGACGGCCGCCCGCCGCCCTCGACCCACCGGGTCGGGGTGCGGCGGGCGGCCGTCCGGCGTCCGGGGCGGTTCGCCCCCGTCGGTGGCGACGTGCAGCTGATGGATGCGGCCGGTGGCCGTCAGGACCTTGGCGCAGGCGTCGTTGCCCAACCGACCACCTGTTCCTCCTCGACGCGAACCTCGTCCTGCGGGCGGAGGGCTTCCCACAGCGGGGCGCGGGCCGGAGCGTGCCACGCGCGGGGGAGGAAAGACGGAGCGCCGGTATCCCGCATCGGGATACCGGCGCTCCGCGCGTACGGGGACGCCTACCGCAGGCGGGCCATCAGGGCGTGCTCGACGAGCGTGATGAGCGCGCTCTTGGCGTCGCCGCGGTGGCGGGCGTCGGTGGTGATGATCGGGGCGTCGGGCCCGATCTGGAGGGCCTCGCGGACCTCCTCCGGCGTGTACGGCTGGTGGCCGTCGAAGCCGTTGAGCGCGATCACGAACGGCAGGCCGCTGTTCTCGAAGTAGTCGACGGCGGGGAAGCAGTCCGCGAGACGGCGCGTGTCGACGAGGACCACGGCGCCGATCGCGCCGCGGACCAGGTCGTCCCACATGAACCAGAAGCGGTCCTGACCGGGCGTACCGAAGAGGTACAGGATCAGGTCCTGGTCCAAGGTGATGCGGCCGAAGTCCATGGCGACCGTGGTGGTCGTCTTGTCACCGGTGTGGGTGAGGTCGTCGATGCCGGCCGAGGCGCTGGTCATCACGGCTTCGGTGCGCAGGGGGTTGATCTCGGAGACCGCGCCGACGAACGTGGTCTTGCCCACGCCGAAGCCGCCCGCCACCACGATCTTCGCGGAGGTGGTGGAGCGGGGAGCCGCTCCGCCGTTAGAGCTTGCGAAGTCCACTGAGCACCCTTTCGAGCAGTGTCACATCTGGCTGGCCGCCGGCGGACTCGTCGCCGCCGGGCTGGTGAATGGCGACAAGGCCCGCCTCCGCCAGGTCGGCTACGAGGATGCGGGCGACACCAAGAGGAATGGAGAGAAGTGCCGAGATCTCCGCGACGGATTTGATCTCCTGGCACAGGCGGCAGATGCGCTGGTGCTCGGGCAACTGCCCTTGCAGCCGAGCGGGATCCGCCGTGGTACTGACCAGCGCCTCGATGGCGAGCTGGTAGCGCGGCCGGGTACGGCCGCCGGTCATCGCGTACGGACGCACCAGCGGGTTGTGCGCCTTCGGAGCCTGCGGCTGGGAGCCGCGCAACGGCTGCTGCGAAGGGCGCTGGGAATACGGGGGTTGCTGGGGCTGGCCGTACTGCTGGTGCTGGTAGGGGTTCTGCTCCGGCACGGGCCGGCTGGGAGCCGAGGGGAAGTTGAAGCGGTTCTGGTCGTGCCCACCCTGCGGCTGCTGCGCGCCGCCATAAGGATGTCCTCCGGGTGTTGTCACGTCTCCTCCTCCGACTCCAAGAACGCAGTACTCCCTGTGGAACCGCGCCACCGCACCCTACGGTGCGATGACGCGAAACACACTGCCTGTCTGTTAGTTGAGAAGACTTCCCTGCAGCTCGGCGCGCAGATCCGGAGTCAGGACGCTGCCCGCGCGGTCGACAAGGAGGGCCATCTCGTAGCCCACGAGGCCGATGTCGCACTCGGGGTGCGCGAGCACCGCGAGGGACGATCCGTCGGAGACGGACATGAGGAAGAGGAATCCCCGGTCCATCTCGACCACGGTCTGGTTGACGGCGCCGCCCTCGAAGATCCGGGAGGCTCCCGCGGTCAGCGACGTCAGACCGGAGGCCACGGCCGCCAGCTGATCGGCGCGGTCGCGCGGGAACCCGTCGGACATCGCCAGAAGAAGGCCGTCGGCGGAGACCACCACGGTGTGGGACACCCCAGGGGTGTTGTCCACGAAGTTGGTGATCAACCAGTTCAGGTTCTGTGCCGCCTGGCTCATCGGGCTCACACTAACGCTCCTGGTCATAGCTGTTACTTGACTGCTCGGAACCCGCGCTGCGTCCCTGCTGGACACCGCGTCGCAGGTTGCTCAACCTGCCACGGACGTCCTCCGGTGCGCGGGAGACCTGCGGGCCGCCCTGCGGGGTCGTCTCCGCGGCGCCCTCGACCAGGTTGGCCTTGGGCACCCGCCGAGGGAGACCGGACGGGGTGACCCCGCCCGCCTTCGGCTCACGGAGCTTGCCGGCCTGCTGCCAGCGCTCGTCGTTGCGCGAACGCCACGCGGCGCCGTCTTCCGTCTCCTCCGCCGGGGCCTTCTCCGCGGCGGCGGCCTGCGGCTGACGCTGCGGGCGCTGCTCGAAGAGGGATCCGGAGGACTCCGCTTCCTGCTGTGCCGGCTGCCACTGCTGCTGGCTGCCGCGTCGCGGCAGGCCCGCTCCGGTCATTTCGTGACCGGTGTCGGCAGCGGCGCCCGGACGGTCGAAGCCTACGCGTTCCCGGGCCGGTTCGGGAGCGGGCTGGGATTCCGATTCGATCCCGTAGTCCTGCTGGTAGGAGGCCGGGAAGGAGTTCTGCTCGGGCCACGCCGCCTGCGGTGACTGCTCTTCGTAACCACCGTCGTACCCCTGCGCGGGCTGCTGCTGCTCCGGGTAGCCGTCTTCCGTATAGGCATATCCCTGATCGGGGTACGCCTCGTAGGCCTGGGGCTGCTGCGCGTTCTCGTACGGGGCCTCGTAGGCCGGCGGGGCCGGCTGCTCGTAGCCCTGGTACGGCTGGTACGCGTGCTCCGGCTGGGGTTCCGGATATTCCTGGCCGGCACCTTCGGGCAGCTGCTGCTGCTCCTGCGGGAAGCCGACCTGCGCCTCCAGCTGGGCCCGGCGCTCCTCGCGGCCCAGCGACCGTACGACCGGGTCGACCGGCGCCCCGTCGGGGCCCTGCCCGCCCTGGGCGTCGTAGCGCGAGTCGTCGAAGCCGAGTTCGGCGGCGGTGCGCAGCGGGGCGGCCTGCTGGCTCTGCTGCTGCGGAATCATCGAGGAGACGGTGAAGTCGTCGTCAGGGATGCCCTCGCCACCGCCACCGTGGGTGATGGCGTCGGGGAGCATGACCAGCGAGGTGGTGCCCGCGGCCTCGCCCGAGGGGCGCAGCTGCACGCGGATGCTGTGGCGGTCCGCCAGCCGGCCGACCACGAACAGACCCATGCGCTGCGAGATCGCGGCGTCCACGGTCGGCGGGTTGGCGAGCTTGTGGTTGATGTCCGCGAAGTCCTCGGCGGTGAGGCCGATGCCCTTGTCGTGGATCTCGACCATCACGCGGCCGTCGGGCAGACGCGTGGCGTTGACGCGGACCTTGGTCTGCGGGGAGGAGAACGTGGTGGCGTTCTCCAGCAGCT
The DNA here is from genome assembly GCF_041862025.1 of Streptomyces sp. AB3(2024). Taxonomy (NCBI): domain Bacteria; kingdom Bacillati; phylum Actinomycetota; class Actinomycetes; order Kitasatosporales; family Streptomycetaceae; genus Streptomyces; species Streptomyces sp. AB3(2024). The sequence continues at coordinate 25,032 of NZ_JBGWAB010000110.1, read as the reverse complement.
CGGCGAGCAGGTGCACGAGGTCGGTCACGGCCTGGCCGTGGATCTCGGCCTCGGAGACGCCCGAGAGCTCGATGCGCTCGTACTGCTCCACCTCGGAGGAGGCGGCGCGCAGCACGTCGACGAGGGGGACCGGCTGGTCCCAGCGGCGGCCCGGGTTCTCACCCGCGAGGATGAGGAGGTTCTCGCCGTTGCGGCGCATACGGGTGGCCAGGTGGTCCAGGCGGAAGAGGTTCTCCAGCTGGTCCGGGTCGGCCTCGTTGTTCTCCAGGTCGGTGATGAGGGTCAGCTGGCCCTCGATCAGCGACTGGTTGCGTATGGAGAGGTTCGTGAAGATCGCGTTGACGTTCCCTCGCAGGAGCGCCTGCTCGGCGGCGAGCCGGACCGCTTCCCGGTGGACCTGGTCGAAGGCGCGCGCGACCTCGCCGATCTCGTCCTGGGAGTTGATCGGGATCGGCTGGACGCGGGTGTCGACCTTGCCCGGGTCCGTGCGCGAGAGCTGGTCGACGAGCATCGGCAGGCGCTGCTCGGCGACGTCGAAGGCGGAGCTGCGCAGGCGGAGCATCGCGCGGCTCATCTGGCGGGCCATCATGCCGGCCAGGATGAACGCGGCGAGCATGGCCACGACCACGATCGCGCCGGTGAGGATGGCGTCGCTCTGCGACGTGTCGGAGACCGCGACGGCGTCCTTGACGGCCTTGTCGAGGAGGTCCTTCTCGATCTCGGCGTAGGCGTCGAACTTGGCGGTGGCGGCGGCCTGCCAGGCGGGGGCGGTGGTGCCGTTCAGCGCGAGCTTGGCGGGCTTGTCGCCGCTGGCTATCGCCTCGGTCATACCGGTGAGCGCGGAGCCGTTGACCACGGGCGGAGCCTTGAAGGTGGTGCTGCCGGACTGCTCGGCGGCCTGCTTGGCCTGCGCGAGCTTGGCGGCGCCCTCCTGGGACTTCTTGCCCATGACCTCCTTCAGCCGGTTCGTGTCCTCGTCGGTGCCGGCGGCGACGTACTCACCGATGGCGATTTCTTCGAGGTAGGCGTAGGAGGAGAAGGCGACGAGCTGGGCCTTGCGGACGTTCTCGTCCTCGCTCGGGCGCACCAGCAGGTGCGTACCGACGGAGCGCTGGAGCGAGTTCGCGGCCTTGGCCAGCTCGACCGCGTAGACCATGCGGCCGTAGCTGGTGACGTTGCCGGTGCCCAGGCCCAGTTCGTTGGAGAACTGCATGAGGTAGTGCTGGACCAGCACGTACCCCTCTTCGGTCGGGATGGGGCCGGCCGCGGCGGGGAGGTTCTTCTTGGGGGTCTCGGGGACGGCGTAGGCCGTCTTGCGGACCTGCTCCAGCTTGGGCTCCTCCTGGCGGAAGAGTTCCAGGCGCCGTTCCAGACCCTGCTTCTGCGGCAGGTTCTTGGCGGCTTCGGCGAACTTGGCCTTGGCCGCGTCGGTGGCCGCGTAGGCCTTCGTCACGGCCTGGTTGGCGCGGTCGCCCTTCAGGAGGGGCTCGGCGGTGAGGTCACGCTCGTTGAGGAGGGCCTGGCCGTATTCGGCCGCCGCCTGGACGATCCGCGCGGTCTGCTCGGCGTCCTTGGCCTCGTTCCAGCTGTCGACCGAACCCTTCACCTGGAAGCCGCCCATGACCAGTCCCACGAGGGCCGGTACGAGGAGGATGGCGTTCAGACGGGTCGGCACGCGCCAGTTGCGGGGGGAGAACTTGCTGGTGCTGCCGCCGCCGGTGGGTGGTTCCACGGGTACGTCGACAGGAGACGCGGCCGCGCGCGGCGGCGGGGTGAAGTTGCCGCGCGCGGGTTCATCCGCGGGGCTCGAGTTGCTTCGCCTCACTCGACCAACAACCTCTCGGCGGTGCTACTAGCTAGTTCGTTGAATTGCAGCATGATGAACGGCCGTGTTCCAAACAGTTGAAATCCGCCATTCCCAGAGCCTTATGTCACACATAAACCGGACATAAAGAGCGAGCTACGGCAAAAGCCGGGACAGTTGTGCGCGCAGCGATACCAGCCGAACGCGCGCTGTGCCCGACTGGCGGCAATTCTCTGTCGAAACGTTATGAACGACAGGGGCGGGCCGTGTCGGATGACACAGCCCGCCCCCGCGCATCGACCTGGAAGCCGTGTTACTTGAGCCGGGCCATCAGCGCGTGCTCGACGAGCGTGATGAGCGCGCTCTTGGCGTCCGCGCGGTGGCGGGCGTCGGTGGTGATGATCGGGGCGTCGGACCCGATCTGGAGGGCCTCGCGGACCTCCTCCGGCGTGTACGGCTGGTGCCCCTCGAAGCCGTTGAGCGCCACGACGAACGGCAGGCCGCTGTTCTCGAAGTAGTCGACGGCGGGGAAGCAGTCGGCGAGGCGGCGCGTGTCGACGAGGACGATGGCGCCGATCGCGCCGCGGACCAGGTCGTCCCACATGAACCAGAAGCGGTCCTGACCGGGCGTACCGAAGAGGTACAGGATCAGGTCCTGGTCCAGGGTGATGCGGCCGAAGTCCATGGCGACCGTGGTGGTCGTCTTGTCACCGGTGTGCGTGAGGTCGTCGATGCCCGCGCTCGCGGACGTCATCACGGCCTCGGTGCGCAGCGGGTTGATCTCGGAGACAGCGCCGACGAACGTGGTCTTGCCCACGCCGAAGCCGCCCGCCACCACGATCTTCGCGGAGGTGGTGGAGCGGGGAGCCGCTCCGGCGTCAGAGCTTGCGAAGTCCACTGAGAACCCTCTCGAGCAGCGTTACATCCGGCGTTCCGCCGGCCTCTCCATTGCCCGGCTGGTGGATGGCCACCATTCCGGCCTCGGCCAGGTCGGCCACGAGGATCCGGGCGACACCGAGCGGCATCGACAGCAGTGCGGAGACCTCCGCGACCGACTTCACCTCGCGGCACAAGGTGCAGATGCGCTGGTGCTCCGGGAGCAGGGTGGAGAGGTGCATCGGATCGGCCGTGGTGCTGACCAGCGCCTCGATGGCGAGCTGGTAGCGCGGCCGGGTACGGCCGCCGGTCATCGCGTACGGACGCACCAGCGGCTGGTCGCCTTCCGAGTACGAGTCTCCGTACGCGTCGGGATAGGCGGGGGGCGGGGTCATTGATCCTCCGGGCTGGACAGCAGTGGTCAGCGTGCCGTCTGACGGGGCGGCCGGTGGGGGGACGTGATGACGGCCTGACGGGGGTACTGGTTTCCGGGTGCGGAGTCCCGGTCCCCCGGCCGGAAGTACCGTCCGGCCGGGAGCGTGCGAGTCAGATGAGCAGGCTTCCCTGGAGCTCCGCGCGCAGGTCCGGGGTGAGGACGCTGCCCGCGCGGTCCACGAGGAGGGCCATCTCGTAGCCCACGAGGCCGATGTCGCATTCGGGGTGCGCGAGAACGGCCAGCGAGGATCCGTCGGAGACGGACATGAGGAAGAGGAATCCCCGGTCCATCTCGACCACGGTCTGGTTGACGGCGCCGCCCTCGAAGATCCGGGAGGCCCCGGCGGTCAGCGAGGTCAGACCGGAGGCCACGGCCGCCAGCTGGTCGGCGCGGTCACGGGGGAATCCTTCGGACATCGCCAGAAGGAGTCCGTCGGCGGAGACCACCACGGTGTGGGACACCCCAGGGGTGTTGTCCACGAAGTTGGTGATCAACCAGTTCAGGTTCTGTGCCGCCTGGCTCATCGAACTCAACTATCGCTCCTGCTGGTAAGTGGGGTCGATGTGGTAACTGCCGGTCGCGGGGCCGGATGTGCCGGCCTGACGCCCCTGCTGGATACCGCGTCGGAGGTTGGTGAGGCGCCCGCGGACGTCGTCCGGGGCACGCGAGACCTGCGGGCCCGCCTGGGCCTCGGCCTGCTGCTGGGCGGTACCGGCCACGAGGTTCGCCCGCGGCACCCGGCGGGGCAGCCCCGAGGTGGTGATGCCGCCGGCGGCGGGCTGACGCACCCGCTCCGCCTGACGCATCAGCTCGTCGTTGGGGGAGGACCGCCAGCTGACCGTCGGCGTGCTGCCGGTGACCGCCGTGGCGGGCTCGGCCGCGTGCTCCTGGCCGCGCTGCGGCCCGGACTGCTGGGGCTGCTGGGGTACGGCCGGAGCCTGCCCGGAGGACTGCGCGTCCTCCTGCGGGAACCAGTTCGACTCCAGCGTGTCGAAGATCGGGCTGCGCAGCTCGCCGGTGTTCTGCGAGGGGGCCGGGGGCAGCGCCTCCGGCTGGTGGGCCTGCGGCAGCTGCGGAGCCTCGGCGCGCGGGGCCGGGGCGTAGCCGCCCGGCTGCTGCGCCGGCGGACGCTGTTCGCCGTAGCCGCCGGCACCGGGGCCGCCGGGCCGGGCGAACTGGCCGGTCGAGGCCGGGTCCAGCGGACCGCCCTGCTGCGGGCGCTCGAACTGGCCGGTCTGGCTCGGGCCGGCGTCCTGCGGGCGCGGGGCGTTGAAGTCCGGACGGGCGAACTCGGCCGTGGAGCCGGGGCCCGACACCTCGTCGTGGCCGCGCGGGACCTCCTGGCCGTTCTGCCCCGCACCCCAGCTGGTGGTCTGCGGGAGCCCGGCCGGAGGGGCGCCGGCACCCGGAAGCTCCGGGCGGGGGGCACCGCCGCGCGGCGGCAGCTGCGGACGCCGGCGCTGGACCGGAGCCTTCTGGGCCGACGGCTGCCCGGGCTGCTGGCCCTGGCCCTGCTGACCGGGCTGCTGGCCCTGCTGGCCGTACTGACCGGGCTGCTGACCCTGACCCTGCTGGGGCTGCTGCCCGTACTGACCCGGCTGCTGCTGGGGCTGCTGCGGCCGCTCGAAGCCGTTGCCCTGCGGGAACCCGCCGGGCGCGGGCTGCTGCGGCATGCCGGCCGGACGGGCCTGCGGGCCGCCCGAGAGGAGGCCGCCGCCCTGGTTGCCGCCCTGGCCGCGGGTGGGCAGCGCAGCCCCGGAGCCGAAGGCACCCTGGCCCTGACCCGTCGCGGCGCCGGGACCGCCCTGGGGACGCTGCCCCGGGCCGCCCTGCTGCGGACGCTGCTGCTGGCCCGGCGCGCCGTCACGTCCGGGCAGGGCGGCGCGCTGGCCGCCGCCCTGGACCTGGCCGCGCTGCTGGCCGGCGCCCACCGCGGGACGTGCGCCCGCGCCGGGCACGGATGCCTGCCCACCGGGAGCGCCCTGGCCGCCCTGGCCGCCCGCGGGACCGCCCTGAGCGCCCGCGGGGCCGCCCTGGCCGCCCTGGCCCGGCATCGGACCCGGCTTCTTGCCGCCCTGGGCGACGTCCACCGGGAGCATGACGAGGGCCGTCGTACCGCCCGAGTCGGAGGGGCGCAGCTGGATGCGGATGCCGTGTCGCAGGGACAGGCGGCCGACCACGAACAGGCCCATGCGGCGGGAGACGGAGACGTCCACGGTCGGCGGCGACGCGAGCCGCTCGTTGATCGCGGCGAGGTCCTCGGGGGAGAGGCCGATGCCGGTGTCGTGGATCTCGACGAGCACGCGCCCGTCGGGCAGCGCGTGACCGGTGACCTTGACCTTGGTCTGCGGGGAGGAGAACGAGGTGGCGTTCTCCAGCAGCTCGGCGAGGAGGTGCACGAGGTCGTTGACGACGCGGCCGGCGACGTCGGTGCCGGGCACCGACGCGAGTTCGATGCGCTCGTACTGCTCCACCTCGGACGCCGCGGCGCGGAGCACGTCGACGAGCGGGACGGGGCGGGTCCACCGGCGGCCCGGCTCCTCGCCCGCGAGGACGAGGAGGTTTTCGCCGTTACGGCGCATGCGGGTCGCGAGGTGGTCGAGCTTGAAGAGGGAGGACAGCTGGTCCGGGTCGGCCTCGCGCGACTCCAGTTCGGAGATGAGCGAGAGCTGACGCTGGATGAGGCCCTGGGAGCGGCGCGAGAGGTTGGTGAACATCGCGTTGACGTTGCCGCGCAGGAGGGCCTGCTCGGCGGCGAGGCGGACGGCCTCGCGGTGCACGTCGTCGAAGGCCGCGGCCACCTGGCCGATCTCGTCGCGGGTGTGCAGGCCGACGGACTCCACGGAGGTGTCCACGTCCTGCGGGTCCGACTCCGAGAGCTGCTTGACGAGCTCGGGCAGACGGTCCTGGGCGACGCGCGTCGCGGTGTCCTGCAGACGGCGCAGCGAGCGGATCATGGACCGGGCCATGATGAAGGCGCCGACGAGCGAGACGCCGAGGACGAGGAGGATCAGGGCACCGTTGATGATGGCGTCCTGCTGCGACGCGTTCTTGAGCTCGCGGGCCTTCTGCTCCATGTCTTCGAGCAGGGTGAGCTCGATGACCTTCATCGCCTGGAGCTTGGTGTCGTCGGCGTCGTACCAGTCCATCCAGGACCGGTTCTTCTCCTTGCCGAACTGCCCCTGGGTGCTGAGCACGCGGCGGGCGTAGTGGTCGGCGGTGCCGATCTCCGTGTTGCCGTCGCCGAGGGCCGCGAGGAGTTCCTCGGGCTTGCCCTGGTAGACGAGCTCGAAGGTCTTCTTCTGCTGGCTCTCGCCGCGCAGCGCGGAGAGGGCGTAGAGGCGGTCGTTCTCCTCCAGCTTGCCCGGCTTGTCGCCGCTCTCGGGGAGCGAGGCGGCGACGATCGCGCGCTGGATGGAGGCGTACTCCTTGGCGGCGGAGAACGCCGCCAGGGCGCGGGTGCGCTTGATCATCTCGGGACTGGAGGTGGCCTGGGCCATGTCCTGCGAGAGCGAGAGCAGCGAGACGATCAGCGAGTTGTACTCGGTGACGGTCTGCTGGGCGCCGTTGACGTACGCCTTCTTGCGGATGTCCTCGATGCCGGTGAGCTGGCGGCCGATCTGCAGGATGTTGTTGCGGATCGACTTGAGGGTCTCGTCCTTGTCCTGCGCGTTGTCGACCTTGTCGGTCGCGGAGGCGAAGGCCTTGGCGGCGGCGTCGGTCTGGTCGCGGACGCCCTGGACGAGGCTGTTGGCCTTGCCGTCCTTGGTCTGCGACAGCGGACCGGCCGACTTGTCGCGCTCCTCCTGGAGCATGGCGGCCAGGTTGGTGGCCTGCCGGGTCATCGTCGTCAGCAGCTGCATGTGCTCCAGCTGCGCGATGTCGTTCAGCGAGTCGTTGATGCGGAAACCACCGAGCGTGGTGGCGGCGACGACGGGCAGCGTCAGCAGCGACACCAGTCGCGTGCTGATGCGCCAGTTCTGCATGGCCAGACGGGAACCGGGCCCGGGAGGGGCCTTCGGTATCGCCTCGTCGGGCTCGGCGGACTCGCTCTTGCCCTTGGCCCGGCCGGCCTTGGCGACCTTGCCTGCCTTCCCGGACTTGCCGCGGCCCTTCGCCTTCACCGAAGCCGGGGCATCGGGGCCCGCTCCTTCGACAGCCGGCCCGCGGTTCTGGGCGTGCTGGGGCGAGGAGCCACGGTCGGTCCCGCCGCGCGGCTCCTGCTCCGCCGCAGCGCTGCCATCCCTCTTGAATCGTCCCTGCACTAGCGTCGCAACCTCTGGACCAGGCGTCCCGCCGGATGAGCGGTGGGACGGTGTCGAGTCGTGGGGCACTGACGGCCCCATGGTGGTCGTCGGTGACCGGCGCGTCTCCCTCTCCTTGCCACCGCGCTCGGCGCTCTCTCGCGCCACCTGCGCGCCGGCTGATACCCGCGGCGGTCCCGCGAATTCCAGCACAGTGGGGGATCTCCAACAAGGTGCGCGTGTCGCCCCGGCGAGCCGGTCACGGCACGTGATGAACGGGCTACGCGACGTACAACAGCTATCGGGACGAACCGGACTTACGCCAATCAAAGCTTGCCTCTGGCAAGGTGTCCCAGTCCTGATGATCAGGAGCGGAATGGCAGATTCAGTGGCGCAATGTCCGTTTGGTCGGGCGGAATTGACTGACCATTATGCCCGGAATGCCCCTTCGTTGGTGAGGAAACTCACACGCCGGTGGCCATTACTTCCTGGTTCGGTCGGGGATTCAGATGTTTAGCCTTGCCTTTTAAAGGGTTGGCGCCCCACCCGGCGCATCCGACAACCCTCACCCCACGAGCGAGCCGAGGGCCCGAAACTCCGATGAAGACGACGATGATGTTCCGCAACATAGCCAACCCCCGCCGCACGACCCTCGCGCACCTCAAGGACGCCGAGGAACTGCAGGCGGCCCCGGCCACCCCGGAGCACTCCGTCGAGCTGCCGACCCAGACCGCGAACCCCCGCCGCACCGTCCTGATGGACGCGCCGGTCGCCGCCGCGCAGTAGCGGCCCCGCGCGAGGACGCGGAGCGCCGCCGCCCACCGCGTTAGCCTGGAGTCCGCAGACTCCAGCCAGCGGAAATACAGAGGGGCAGACGCAACACGTGCGCATCGCCAGGTTCTCGATCGACGGCAACGTCGCCTTCGGCGCGGTCGAGGGCGACGCCGCCCCCGGCGACGGGTCGGAGCTCGTCCTCGACATCATCAAGGGCATCCCCTTCGCGGACTTCGAGCTCTCGGGCACGAAGGTCCCGCTGAGCAAGGTCCGGCTGCTGCCGCCCGTGCTCCCGAACAAGGTCGTGGCCGTCGGCCGCAACTACGCGGAGCACGCGGCGGAGCTGGGCAACGAGGTGCCCGAGGCTCCGATCACCTTCTTCAAGCCCTCCACCTCGGTGGTCGGTCCGGGCGACCCGATCACGTACCCCTCCTTCTCCCAGGACCTCCACCACGAGGCGGAGCTCGCCGTGGTCATCGGCCGCATGTGCCGGGAGGTCCCCAGGGAGCGCGTCAAGGACGTGATCCTCGGCTACACCTGCGCCAACGACGTCACCGCGCGCGACGTCCAGCAGCGGGAGAAGCAGTGGGCCCGGGCCAAGGGCTTCGACAGCGCCTGCCCCCTCGGCCCCTGGATCGAGACCGGCCTCGACCCCGCGGCGATCGCCGCGGGCCTGGCCGTCCAGTGCACCGTCAACGGCGAACAGCGCCAGCTCGGCAGCACCAGCGACATGGTCCGCTCCGTCGAGGACCTGATCGTGCACATCAGCGAGGCCATGACCCTGCTCCCGGGCGACGTCATCCTCACGGGGACCCCGGCCGGAGTCGGCCCCCTCAACGTCGGCGACGAGGTCGCCGTCACCATCGAAGGCATCGGCACTCTCACCAACAAGGTGATCAAGCGTGGCTAACGCACCCGTCCGCGTCCGTTTCTGTCCCTCCCCGACCGGCAACCCCCACGTCGGCCTGGTCCGGACGGCTCTCTTCAACTGGGCGTTCGCCCGCCACCACGGCGGTACGTTCGTCTTCCGCATCGAGGACACCGACGCGGCGCGCGACTCCGAGGAGTCGTACGTCCAGCTGCTCGACTCGCTGCGCTGGCTCGGCTTCACCTGGGACGAGGGTCCCGAGGTGGGCGGCCCGCACGCCCCGTACCGCCAGTCCGAGCGCATGGACATCTACGCGGACGTGGCGCAGAAGCTCCAGGACGGCGGCTACGCCTACCACTGCTACTGCACCACCGAGGAGCTCGACACGCGCCGCGACGCCGCCCGCGCGGCCGGCAAGCCCTCCGGCTACGACGGCCAGTGCCGCGACCTCACGGCGGAGCAGAAGGCCGCGTACGAGACCGAGGGCCGCAGCTCGATCGTCCGCTTCCGGATGCCCGACGAGACCGTCACCTTCACGGACCTGGTCCGCGGCGAGCTCTCCTTCACCCCGGAGAACGTGCCGGACTTCGGCATCGTCCGCGCGAACGGCGCCCCGCTGTACACGCTGGTCAACCCGGTCGACGACGCGCTGATGGAGATCACGCACGTCCTGCGCGGCGAGGACCTGCTGTCCTCCACCCCCCGCCAGATCGCCCTCTACAAGGCGCTGATCGAGCTGGGCGTCGCCAAGGCCACCCCGCAGTTCGGCCACCTGCCGTACGTCATGGGCGAGGGCAACAAGAAGCTCTCCAAGCGCGACCCGGAGTCCTCGCTCAACCTCTACCGCGAGCGCGGCTTCCTGCCCGAGGGCCTGCTGAACTACCTCTCGCTCCTGGGCTGGTCCTTCTCCAAGGACCAGGACATCTTCTCCATCGAGGAGATGGTGGCGAAGTTCGACATCGACGGCGTGAACGCCAACCCGGCGCGCTTCGACCTCAAGAAGTGCGAGGCGATCAACGCCGACCACATCCGCCGCATGGACCCCAAGGCCTTCGCCGACGCCTGCGAGCCGTGGCTCCGGGCCCCGCACGCCAACTGGGCCCCCGAGGACTTCGACGCCGAGGCCTGGGCGCGCATCGCCCCGCACGCCCAGACCCGCGTGACCGTCCTGTCGGACATCACCGCGAACGTCGACTTCCTGTTCCTGAAGGACCCGGTCGAGGACCAGGCGTCGTGGGACAAGGCCATGAAGGGCGAGCCCGCCGCCCTGCTGACCACCGCCCGCGAGAACCTGGCCGGCGCCGACTGGTCGGACCCGGAGTCCCTCAAGCAGGCCGTCCTGACCGCCGGCGAGGCCCACGGCCTCAAGCTCGGCAAGGCGCAGGCCCCCGTCCGCGTGGCCGTCACCGGCCGCACGGTCGGCCTGCCGCTCTTCGAGTCCCTGGAGATCCTGGGCCGGGAGCGCTCGCTGGCGCGCATCGACGCGGCGCTGGCGAAGCTCGCTGACTGATCCGCACCCCGTGAAAGGGGCGGTGGCCTTCCGGCCGCCGCCCCTTTCGGCGTTGTCGGCGGGCGGCCCTAAGGTGCGTGCAGTCGATCACGCACTTCCCGGAAGGCCGCACCATGCCGATGACCGCTCCCGACTTCGACCTGTACTTCACCCCGGGCCACTCCTTCGTCTACGAGAGCGGGGAGAGCGGCACCCTCGCGGTGGCCGTCGCCGGCGAGCTGTGGCTTCCGAGCGGCGAGCTGATCGCCTGCGACCCCTTCATCGGCCTCGGCGGGGGATGGATCAAGCCGTTCACCACCCGGGTGGCTCCCGGCCGTTACCGCGCCGAGACGGCGATAGCCACCCTCTTCACCCCCGGCACCGACCCCGGCGGCCGCCCGCACCTGCGTACGGCCGCCGCCCGGCTGGTGATCCGGGACACGGCGACGGTGAGCTGGGAGCACGCCGTGACCGAGGGCCAGGACGTGTCCGGGCTCGGCGACGGCGAGTTCTTCGGCTACGGCGTGGACGCGGGCGCCGGCTGCTTCTACGACAGGGCCGCCGACGACTCCTTCCCGGAGTGCGAGGGCGACGAGGGCCCGCTCTGGGACGCCTTCGAAGGGGCCGGCCACGCCCCCGGCCCGTACCTCGTCGGGGGTGAGCACGGGCACAACATCGTGGCCTTCGGATCCGGCTGGGGCGACGGCCACTACCCGACCTGGGTCGGCCGGGACGCCGACGGCGAGGTCACCTGTTTCGTCACGGACTTCTTCGTCGTGCCCACGGAGGAGGACGCCGCGGCGTAGGCTCGCTCCCATGCCGATCCGCGCCGTGCTGTGGGACATCGACGACACCCTCTTCGACTACACGGGTGCCGATTCGGCGGGCCTGGCACGGCACCTCGCCGACGAGGGGCTGGGGGAGCGCTACGGAACCCCCGAGGAGGCCCTGGCCCTGTGGCGGCGGCTCACGGAGGTGCACTGGGCGCGCTTCGCGGCCGGCGAGGTCGCCTTCCAGGGGCAGCGCCAGGACCGGGTACGGGACTTCCTCGATTCCCCCGGCCTGAGCGACGAGCGGGCCGACGCCTGGTTCGACCGCTACGTCGAGCACTACAAGGCGGCCTGGGTGCTGTTCCCGGACGTCGTGCCCGTACTGGACGCCCTGGCCGGTGACTACCGGCACGGGGTGCTCTCCAATTCCTCCGCCGCCAACCAGGACCCCAAGCTGCGCCACCTCGGGGTGCGCGACCGCTTCGAGGTGCTCGTCTGCGCCGCCGAGCTGGGCGTCAGCAAGCCCGACGCCGCCGCCTTCCTCGCCGCCTGCGCGGCCCTGGGGCTGCCTGCGGGCGAGGTGGCGTACGTGGGCGACCAGCCGGAGATCGACGCGCGGGGCGCCCGTGACGCGGGTCTGAAGGCGGTCTGGCTCGACCGGGACGGAGGGCGCGGGCCCGGTCCGGCCGGTGTGCACCGGATCGCCGGACTCGACCGGCTGCCGGAGTTGCTGGCAGCAGATACCCGTTTTGGAGCACGGTCAGGCATCCGGTAATGTTCTTTCTGCGCCGCCGGAGCGGGCCGAAAGGCCGGAAACGGAGGCGCTAACCAAACGAAAGCCCCTCAAGGGGTTGAAGTTCGGTGGGCTATAGTGTAATTGGCAACACGAGGGTTTCTGGTTCCCTTATTCTAGGTTCGAGTCCTGGTAGCCCAGCGCAGTGCAGTAGTAACGCAGTGCTTTGCCCCCGTTGTGTAGCGGCCTAGCACGCCGCCCTCTCAAGGCGGTAGCGCCGGTTCGAATCCGGTCGGGGGTACAGATCCTTCCCGCGAGATCTCCAGGGTCGCACCCGGACGTCTTGATGCAGGATCGCTAGGGCCCCCGTTGTGTAGCGGCCTAGCACGCCGCCCTCTCAAGGCGGTAGCGCCGGTTCGAATCCGGTCGGGGGTACTGTGTCTAGCTGGTCTAGACCTTTGGGCTATAGTGTAATTGGCAACACGAGGGTTTCTGGTTCCCTTATTCTAGGTTCGAGTCCTGGTAGCCCAGCGTAGTACCGCAGTAAAGCTAGCCCCCGTTGTGTAGCGGCCTAGCACGCCGCCCTCTCAAGGCGGTAGCGCCGGTTCGAATCCGGTCGGGGGTACGTACAGGAGAGGCCCTCCGCGTTCATCGCGGAGGGCCTCTCCGCTGTTTCCGGCCGGGAAGCCCGAGTGCGCCGGCCCGGCATACAAGTACGGGCCCGGAGGCGCGAGTTCGGACGTGTGCGGCGTCGTTCGCGCCCCCGGACCCGGGGGTGGAGGGGTGGAGGTCCGTGACCGGGGAGGTGCTCAGCCGGAGCGGCGCAGGGCCTCCGTCAGACGGGCGGCCGCGTCGATGACGGCCTGGGCGTGCATGCGCCCGGGGTGCCGGGTCAGGCGCTCGATCGGCCCGGAGACCGATACGGAGGCCACCACGCGGTTCGACGGCCCGCGCACCGGTGCCGAGACGGAGGCCACACCGGGCTCCCGCTCGCCGATCGACTGGGCCCAGCCGCGGCGCCGTACGCCGGACAGGGCCGTGGCCGTGAAGCGCGCGCCCTGCAAGCCCCGGTGGAGCCGTTCGGGCTCCTCCCAGGCCATCAGGATCTGTGCGGCCGATCCGGCCTTCATGGGGAGCGTGGAGCCCACCGGGACGGTGTCCCGCAGGCCCGACAGCCGCTCGGCGGCCGCCACGCAGATGCGCATGTCGCCCTGACGACGGTAGAGCTGCGCGCTCTCGCCCGTCACGTCACGGAGGTGCGTGAGCACCGGTCCGGCCGTCGCCAGCAGGCGGTCCTCGCCGGCCGCGGCGGCAAGCTCTGCCAGCCGCGGACCGAGGATGAACCGGCCCTGCATGTCCCTCGCCACCATCCGGTGGTGTTCCAGTGCCACGGCAAGGCGATGTGCCGTGGGTCGTGCGAGCCCTGTCGCCGCGACCAGCCCGGCGAGGGTGGCCGGACCGGACTCCAGTGCGCTCAATACCAGAGCTGCCTTGTCGAGAACGCCGACGCCGCTAGAGTTGTCCATGAAACGATATTCACGTCTCACACTGTGAAACGCAAGTTCAATTTTTCCAAGAACCAGCGAGTCTGTATGTGCGGGTCCACGAACCACTGGGTCCGAGCCGTCGTTCCGCACTGTGGGGTAGCGGGCGATCAGGCGCTACAGATCTCTAATAAGCGCCGGCCCAACCGGCCGGCCGGAGGGAAAGCGATGGGTAGGACACTCGCGGAGAAGGTCTGGGACGACCACGTCGTCCGGCGCGCCGAGGGCGAGCCCGATCTCCTCTTCATTGATCTCCACCTGCTGCACGAGGTGACCAGCCCGCAGGCCTTCGAAGGCCTGCGCCAGGCCGGCCGCAAGGTCCGACGCCTCGACCTCACCATCGCGACCGAGGACCACAACACCCCCACGCTCGACATCGACAAGCCGATCGCGGACCCGGTCTCCCGCGCCCAGCTGGAGACGCTGCGGGCGAACTGCGCCGAGTTCGGTGTCCGCCTGCACTCGCTGGGTGACGTGGAGCAGGGTGTCGTCCACGTCGTGGGACCGCAGCTGGGCCTGACCCAGCCCGGCACCACGGTGGTCTGCGGCGACTCGCACACCTCCACGCACGGCGCCTTCGGCGCGCTGGCCTTCGGCATCGGCACCAGCCAGGTCGAGCACGTGCTGGCCACCCAGACGCTCCCGCTGGCCCGCCCGAAGACGATGGCGATCACCGTCACCGGCGAGCTGGCCGAGGGCGTCACCGCGAAGGACCTGATCCTGGCGATCATCGCCAGGATCGGCACGGGCGGCGGCCAGGGCTACATCCTGGAGTACCGCGGCGATGCCGTCGAGAAGCTCTCGATGGAAGCCCGCATGACCATCTGCAACATGTCGATCGAGGCCGGCGCCCGCGCGGGCATGATCGCCCCCGACCAGACCACCTTCGACTACCTCCAGGGCCGTGACCACGCCCCCGTGGGCGAGGACTGGGACGCGGCGGTCGCGTACTGGAAGACGCTGCGCACCGACGACGACGCGGTCTTCGACGCGGAGGTCGTCATCGACGCCGCGTCGCTGTCCCCGTTCGTCACCTGGGGCACCAACCCGGGCCAGGGCGCGCCGCTGTCGGCCAACGTCCCCGACCCGGCTTCGTACGAGGACGCTTCGGAGCGCCTGGCCGCCGAAAAGGCCCTGGAGTACATGGGGTTGACCGCCGGGCAGCCGCTGCGCGAGATCCGTGTCGACACGGTCTTCGTAGGTTCCTGCACCAACGGCCGCATCGAGGACCTGCGGGCCGTCGCCGGGATCATCGGGGGCCGCAAAGTCGCCGACGGCGTACGGATGCTGGTCGTCCCGGGCTCGGTCAGGGTCGCCCTCCAGGCCGTGGAAGAGGGCCTGGACAAGGTCTTCAAGGAGGCCGGCGCCGAATGGCGGCACGCGGGCTGCTCGATGTGCCTGGGCATGAACCCCGACCAACTGGCTCCGGGTGAGCGTTCCGCGTCCACCTCCAACCGCAACTTCGAAGGCCGGCAGGGCAAGGGCGGACGGACGCACCTGGTCTCCCCGCAGGTGGCCGCCGCCACCGCGGTGCTGGGCCACCTGGCCTCGCCCGCCGACCTGTCCGACGCCACCGCGACCGCCGGAGTCTGAACCATGGAAGCCTTCACCACCCACACCGGCCGGGCCGTCCCGCTGCGCCGCAGCAACGTCGACACCGACCAGATCATCCCGGCCCACTGGCTGAAGAAGATCACCCGCGACGGGTTCGAGGACGGGCTCTTCGAGGCCTGGCGCAAGGACCCGGAGTTCGTCACGAACCGTCCGGAGCGCGCCGGTGCCACGGTGCTGGTCGCCGGTCCCGACTTCGGCACCGGTTCCTCGCGCGAGCACGCCGTCTGGGCCCTGCAGAACTTCGGCTTCAAGACCGTCATCTCCTCGCGCTTCGCCGACATCTTCCGCGGCAACTCGCTGAAGAACGGTCTGCTGACGGTCGTCCTGCCCCAGGAGACCATCGAGCGGCTCTGGGAGCTGACCGAGGCCGACCCCACCGCCGAAATCACCGTCGACCTGGTGGACCGCAAGGTCCGAGCCGAGGGCGTCGAGGCGGAGTTCGAACTCGACGACAACGCCCGCTGGCGTCTGCTGGAGGGGCTGGACGACATCTCGCTCACCCTTCAGAACGAAGCGGACATCGACGCTTACGAAAGCACCCGCCCGGCCTTCAAGCCGCGCACGATTCGGGCTTGATTCCTGCCTGATCAGCGCTTATTCACCCTTGGGTGATCACATCGGCAACACTGTGCCCCCCGCCTTCCGGCGGGGGGCACAGCCGTATGTTGAGGCCCCGTGAGGCGACAACTCGCCCCAGATGGCACAATCTGTGCATGGAACGCGACAGTCAACTGCACCTCTACGAACTCGTCGCGGACCGGTTGAAAGAAGCGCACGCAAGGGTGCGCACACTGCAAGTCCCGGAGGGCGTAAGGATGGCGCTGTCCCGGAAGCTGTTGGTCGTCACTGCGGCGTCGAAGCACGATCTCGTCGATGCGGCAAGGCGCCTGGACAGGTTGATGAAGGACCTCGACGAGGGTCGATTCCCTGAAGGCGACTGATGCGAAGGAACTCCGTAACGGCCTCCATCGTTGCGGCACTAGGGTGATTAGCCCGTTTCGTGTTTGATTTGCGGTATATATCCGCCTAACGTGCGAAATAAGCTTGAACACATTCGTTCTGGCGAAGTCTCCGAAGGGGAAGACGTGAACAAGGCGCAGCTCGTAGAAGCGATTGCCGACAAGGTTGGCGGCCGTCAGCAGGCCGCGGACGCTGTCGACGCGGTACTCGACGCGATCGTCCGCGCGGTCGTCGCGGGCGACCGGGTCTCGGTCACGGGCTTCGGCTCGTTCGAGAAGGTGGAGCGGCCCGCCCGCTACGCCCGCAACCCGCAGACGGGTGAGCGCGTCCGGGTCAAGAAGACCTCGGTTCCCCGTTTCCGCGCGGGTCAGGGCTTCAAGGACCTGGTCAGCGGCACCAAGAAGCTCCCCAAGGGCGGCGAGGTGTCGGTGAAGAAGGCGCCGAAGGGCAGCCTGTCCGGCGGTGCCTCGGCGTCCGCGACGGTCAAGAAGGCCGCGGCCAAGAGGGCCACCACCGCCAAGAAGGCAGTGGCCAAGACGGCGGTCGCGAAGAAGACCACGGCGGTCGCGAAGAAGACCGTCGCCAAGAAGACCACCGCGACGGCGAAGAAGACGACCGCGGTGGCCAAGAAGGCCGCGACGGCGGCCAAGAAGACCACCGCCGTCAAGGCGACCGCGGCGAAGAAGACCACGGCCGCCGCCAAGAAGACCGCCCCGGCGGCCAAGAAGGCCACCCCGGCGACCAAGGCGCCCGCCACGAAGAAGGCGACGGCGCGCAAGACCACCGCGAAGAAGACCACCGCCCGCAAGAAGTAAGGGGCACGAGTCACACACGCCGGGCCGGCTTCCCCATCAGAGGGAAGCCGGCCCGCGGTGCGTGGCCCCGGGCCGATCGGCCGGGGTCTGTGCAGGTCAGAAGGTCTGCAGGGTGACCAGGGTGATGCGCAGGGCCGGGCCCTCGCCGTCCGTCTCGATCCGTACGCGCTGCCCCGGGCGCAGCAGCAGCAGGCCGCCCGCCTCGAAGGCCGCGGCCTCGAAGGGCACCGGGGTGCCGTCGTCCAGCAGCACACTGCCGCTGTGGGTCCGGGAGTCGTACGTGTACGCGGTCGCCTGCATACGGGCACTGTATCGGGCCGTGTGCCGGCCCACGCCGAGGGCGAGGGCCGTACGCAGGTCCGCCGCGGTGTCCACGTCCCGGCGGACGCTCTCGACGTCCGCCAGCGAGATTTCCACCGCCCCCGAGGCCGAATGACGGGCCCGGGAGGGGCCGCCGAACGAGGGCGCCAATTCCACGTCCGGGCCGGCGCAAAGCAGTGTCGTACCGATTCCGGCCGCATCCGCCAGAAATGCCCGGGGGAATGCCGTGGCGGTATCGAGCACGCGTAGCAATTCCGGTGGCCGCAGGGCGGGCAGGTCCGCGTTGATCGCCGCCACCGCGGTCCCGGGCCGCCCCGCGCGCACCGCCCGCGCACCGTGGTCCAGGGCGGCGTTGAGCCCGGCCCCGGGGGCGTCGGGAAGGATCCGCGCACCCAGCCTGGCCAGTTCCGCACCCGCCAGGACGTCGTCCGTGACGACCACCACATCCGCGACCGAGGCGCAGGCCAGGGCCCCCGCCACGGTGTCCTGGGCGAAGGCCAGCGCCAGCCCCGGACGGGACGTGCCGACGGCCGCCGCCAGACGGCTCTTGGCCAGTGCCAAGGGCTTCAGCGGCACCACCAGACTCCACACGGCGTTCGTGACGGACCCCTTCCCTCCGGTGCGCTCCCGCACCCGCCCCGGCCATCGGCGTGCCGTCGCCCGGCCGCCGGTCGGCCCATTGTCGCCTCCGACCGGCCACAGGGGGGCCCGGTGGTGCGGGCGGGGCGTACGGTGTCCTCGACAGGGACCGGACCCGAAGCGACACTTGTCCGGCCCGCAAGGTGCCCAAGCCACGCACCGGTCCTAGAGGAAGGTGTCCGAGTGTCCCGCCGCAGAATCGGCTTCTGGTACCGCCTGGCGGCGGTCATCGCAAAACCGCCGCTGGTAGTGCTCTTCAAGCGGGACTGGCGGGGAATGGAGCACATTCCGGCTGATGGCGGATTTATCACCGCCGTCAATCACAACTCGTATCTGGACCCGCTCTCCTACGCGCACTTCCAGTACAACACCGGCCGGGTGCCCCGATTGCTCGCCAAGGCCGGACTCTTCAAGGTGCCTTTTGTCGGCATGATCTTCCGCGGCTCGGGGCAGATCCCCGTCTACCGGGAGACCACGAACGCCCTGGACGCATTCCGGGCGGCCGTCGACGCCGTCGAGCGCGGTGAATGCGTGGCCTTTTACCCGGAGGGCACCCTCACCCGCGATCCCGAGATGTGGCCGATGGCCGGCAAGACCGGTGTCGCCCGCGTGGCGCTGATCACCAAGGCCCCGGTCATTCCGGTGGCCCAGTGGGGCGCGAACCTCGCGATGCCGCCCTACGCCAAGGAGAACAAGGTCCGCCTGTTCCCCCGCAAGACCCTCCAGGTGCTCGCGGGACCGCCCGTGGACCTCTCGGCCTACTACGACCGGGAACCCACTCCGGAGGTCCTCAAGGGGGCCACCGAGGCCATCATGGCCGAGATCACCGAGCTCCTGGAGGAACTGCGCGGGCAGAAGGCGCCCGCGCAGCCGTACGACCACCGCAAGGCCAGGGCGGAGCAGCGGCGCAACGCCGCGGGGGAGGAAGACAAGTGACACGTCCCGTGAAGGCGGCCGTCTTCGGAACGGGCTCCTGGGGCACGGCCTTCGGCATGGTGCTCGCCGACGCCGGCTGCGAGGTGACCCTGTGGGGCCGCCGCCAGGAGCTCGCCGACGCCATCAACACCGGCCGGACCAACCCGGACTACTTCCCCGGCGTCGAACTGCCCGCGAACCTCCGCGCCACCACCGACGCGGCCGAGGCCGCCCGCGACGCGGACTTCGCCGTCCTGGCCATCCCCTCGCAGACCCTTCGCGCCAACCTCGCCGCGTGGGCCCCGCTGCTGCCCGCCGACGCCGTGCTCGTCTCCCTGATGAAGGGCATCGAACTCGGCACCGCCAAGCGGATGAGCGAGGTCATCGAAGAGGTGGCCAAGGTCCCCGCCGAGCGCGTCGCCGTGGTCACCGGGCCCAACCTGGCCCGCGAGATCGTCGCCCGCCAGCCCGCCGCCTCGGTCGTCGCCTGCGTGGACGAGGCCGTGGCCCGGCGCCTCCAGGCCGCCTGCCACACCGCGTACTTCCGCCCGTACACGAGCACCGACGTCATCGGCTGCGAGCTCGGCGGCGCCGTCAAGAACGTCATCGGCCTCGCCGTCGGCATCGCGGACGGCATGGGCCTGGGCGACAACACCAAGGGATCCCTCATCACCCGCGGCCTGGCCGAGGCCACCCGCCTGGGCCTCGCCATGGGCGCCGACCCGCTCACCTTCTCCGGCCTCGCGGGCCTCGGCGACCTGGTCGCCACCTGCTCCTCGCCGCTCTCCCGGAACCACACCTTCGGCACCAACCTGGGCCGCGGGATGACCCTGGAGGAGACCATCGCGGTCACCAGGCAGACCGCCGAGGGCGTCAAGTCCTGCCAGTCGGTGGCGGATCTGGCCGGCCGGTACGGGGTGGACATGCCGATCACCGACACGGTGGTCGACATCGTGCACCACGGCAAGCCCCCGCTGGTCGCGCTGAAGGAACTGATGGGGCGCAGCGCGAAACCGGAACGCCGCTGAGTCCTTTCCGGACGTGTGAGCGGGTACCCTCGTGGCGATATGAGCAGCGAGAACCTCCCCCAGACCCCTGAGCAGCAGGGCCGCAAGCCCCGCGTGGCCGTCGTGTTCGGCGGCCGCAGCTCGGAACACGCCATTTCGGTCGTCACGGCGGGCGCGGTGCTGCGCTCCATCGACCGCGCCAAGTACGAGGTGCTGCCCATCGGCATCACCACGGACGGCCGGTGGGCCCTGACCGCCGACGACCCCGAGCGCATGGCCATCGCGGACCGCGCCCTCCCGAGCGTGGACACGCTGGCGGATTCCCCGGACGGCACCGTCGTGCTCTCCGTGGACCCCGCCAGCCGCGAGGTCGTCTACACCGAGCCGGGTGCCGTCCCCAAGGCGCTGGGCGAGGTCGACGTCGTCTTCCCCGTCCTGCACGGTCCCTACGGCGAGGACGGCACCCTCCAGGGCCTCCTGGAGCTGTCCGGGATCCCCTACGTCGGTTCGGGCGTCCTCGCCTCGGCCGTCGGCCAGGACAAGGACTACATGAAGCGGGTGTTCACCTCCTTCGGGCTGAAGGTCGGCCCGTACGTGACCATCCGTCCCCGTGAATGGGAGGCCGACCCGGCCGCCGCCACGGCGAAGATCCTGGACTTCGCGGGCGAGCACGGCTGGCCGCTGTTCATCAAGCCCGCCCGCGCCGGCTCCTCCATCGGCATCACCAAGGTCGACGACCCCTCCGGTCTGGAAGCGGCCGTCCACGAGGCCCGCCGCCACGACCCGAAGATCATCGTGGAGGCGCTGCTGCGCGGCCGCGAGATCGAGTGCGGCGTGCTGGAGTTCGAGGACGGGCCGCGCGCGAGCGTCCCGGCCGAGATCCCGCCGGTCTCCAGCCACGACTTCTACGACTTCGAGGCGAAGTACATCGACTCCGCCACCGGACTCGTGCCCGCCCCGCTCACCCCGGAGCAGACCGCCGAGGTGCAGCGGCTCGCGATCGAGGCCTTCGAGGCCGCGTCCTGCGAGGGCCTGGTGCGTGCCGACTTCTTCCTCACCGAGGACGGCACCTTCGTCATCAACGAGATCAACACCATGCCCGGGTTCACGCCGATCTCCATGTACCCGCGGATGTGGCAGGAGTCGGGCATCGAGTACCAGGAGCTGGTGGACCTCCTGCTCCAGGCGGCCCTGCGCCGCTCCACCGGGCTGCGCTAGCCGCACCCGGCCCCGTACAGCCGACCGCCCGCCGTCCGCCCCGAGAGGGGCGGCCGACGGGCGGCGGTGTGAGCGGGGGCGGGCCCGGCGGGATCAGTAGGAGGAGATGCCCACCGGCACCGACTTGGCCACGGCGGCGGACAGATCGACCAGCATCCCCGCGTCCGTGGCATGCTCCTTGTCGACCCGGACCTCCGTGTACGCCAGCCGTGCCCCGGTGGTGAACCGGAAGCCGCCGTCGGACATCTTCTCCAACAGCCATCCGACGCCGTTGACCTCGACGCCCTCCTGCTTCGGATCGGCCATCGCGGGGGGCTTGGGGATACCGCACCGCAGTACGATCGCCGAGCCGCCCCACGCGGCGGTCAGATCCGACACCGGCTCGGTGGTGGTCCGGGCCAGTCCCGCCACCGTCTCCGGGAGCTCCTTGTGCAGCGCCGCACAGAGCCCCGCGACGTCGGCCGGCGGAGCGGGCGGCGGATCCACCCGGGCCCCGGAATCCCCCGGGGCGCAGCCCGCGAGGGCCAGCAGGGCCAGTGGGGCGGCTAGACGGAACGGCCGGCGGTGGAGTGACATCACCGGCCAAGAGTAGACGGGGGCTACAGATGGACCACGGGGCAGGTCAAGGTGCGGGTGATCCCCTCCACCTGCTGGACCTTGGCGACCACCATGCGGCCGAGATCGTCGACCGTGTCGGCCTGGGCGCGCACGATCACGTCGTACGGACCCGTCACGTCCTCGGCCTGGATCACCCCCGCGATCTTTCCGATGGACTCGGCGACGAACGACGCCTTGCCCACCTCGGTCTGAATGAGGATGTACGCCTGTACCACGGAACCTCCAGGGCGGCCACGAGGATCATTTCCCCTAACCTTCGGATGGGCCCAGGGAGATCGGGCGGGCCCGGGGAAGAGACGCCACGGTACCGCGTCGCCGTGCGCCGCGGGGAGACCCGTGGGCCCGGCGCCACGCACAGCGGGGCGCACGGAGAGCAGAAGTTGACGTATCTGTTGACGGTACCCAGAGCTGTGACGGCTCGCGACCGCAAGCGGACTTGCCAAGAAGGGGCACAGCGATGAAGGGCACTGTGGGCGAGCTGGGGGAGTTCGGGCTCATTCGGGAGCTCACCTCACGGCTCACCACCACCCCGGCGGTCCGGCTCGGACCCGGCGACGACGCCGCGGTGGTGTCGGCCCCCGACCGGCGGGTCGTGGCGAGCACGGACATCCTGCTGGAGGGCAGGCACTTCCGGCGCGACTGGTCCACGGCCTACGACGTCGGCCGCAAGGCCGCCGCGCAGAACCTGGCCGACATCGCCGCCATGGGAGCGGTGCCGACCGCGCTGCTCCTGGGCCTGGTCGTCCCGGCGGAACTGCCGGTCACCTGGCCCACCGAGCTGATGGACGGCATCCGTGACGAATGCCAGGTCGCGGGCGCGGCCGTGGTCGGCGGCGACGTCGTGCGCGGCGACACCATCACCGTCTCCATCACCGCCCTCGGCGACCTGCGCAACCACGAGCCCGTCCTGCGCTCCGGTGCCCGGCCCGGGGACGTCGTGGCCGTCACGGGCTGGCTCGGCTGGTCCGCGGCAGGCTACGCGGTGCTCTCGCGCGGCTTCCGCTCCCCGCGGGCCTTCGTCGAGGCGCACCGGCGCCCCGAGCCCCCGTACCACGCGGGCCCCGCGGCCGCCGGGCTCGGCGCCACCGCCATGACCGACGTCAGCGACGGCCTGATCGCCGACCTCGGTCACATCGCCGAGGCCAGCAAGGTGCGCATCGACGTGCGCTCGGGGGCCGTGGACATCCCGACGCAGATGCACGACATCGGCCAGGCCGTCGGCGTGGACCCGCTCCAGTGGGTGCTGACCGGGGGCGAGGACCACGCCATCGTGGCGACCTTCCCGTCCGACGTGAAGCTCCCGGCCCGCTGGAAGGTCATCGGGGAGGTCCAGCACCGCTCCGCACTGCCCCAGGTGACCGTGGACGGCGCCCCCTGGACCAGCACCGGCGGCTGGGACCACTTCGGCGCCGATCCGGACGCCGAGGGACCGTCCCAGTGACCCGGCCGGTGCCGCACCCGCCCCTGTGCCTGACCGTCGCCGGATCCGACTCCGGCGGCGGCGCGGGCATCCAGGCCGACCTCAAGACCATGCTCGCCCTCGGCGTGCACGGCATGAGCGTCGTCACCGCGGTGACCGCGCAGAACTCCCTCGGCGTACGGGGGGCCTGGGAGCTGCCCGCCGAGGCCGTCACCGCCCAGTACCGGGCCGTGGTGGACGACATCGGGGTCCAGGCCGTCAAGACCGGGATGCTGTCCTCCGCCGTGCTCGTGGAGACGGTGGCCGGGCTGCTGGCCACGACGGCAGCCCCGGTGGTGGTCGATCCCGTCGGGGTCTCCAAGCACGGGGACGCGCTGCTCGCCGCGTCCGCGCTGGACGCCGTGCGCCGGGAACTGCTGCCGCGGGCCACGGTGGCGACGCCGAACCTGGACGAGGTGGCGCAGCTCACGGGAGTGACCGTCACCGACGAGGACGGCATGCGCCGGGCCGCCGACGCCGTCCTCGGCTACGGACCCCGCTGGGCGCTGATCAAGGGCGGCCACCTGGCGGCCCACGGCGGAGAGGCCGTGGACCTGCTCACCGACGGCTCCGAGGAGCTGTGGCTGCGCGCGCCCCGCTTCGACAACCGGCACACGCACGGCACGGGCTGCACCCTCGCCAGCGCCGTCGCGGCGGGCCTGGCCAAGGGCCTCGCCGTCCCGGAGGCGGTCACGGCGGCCAAGGAGTACGTCACGGGCGCCATCGCGGCCGGCTTCGCGCTCGGCGCGGGCATCGGTCCCGTCGACCACGCCTGGCGGTGGCGCTGAGCGCGCCCGCACCCTCCCCGCACCCTCGCGCACCCCGCCCGGCACCGTCCGGGAATGACAAAAGGCCGGTTCACCAGAGGTGAACCGGCCTTCTTGGCAACCGGAAAGGGCTGCGCTACGACGACGGGAGGCGTCAGCGCGAGACCTTGCCGGCCTTGATGCACGAGGTGCAGGCGTTGAGGCGCTTCGGCGTCCCATTGACCACGGCACGGACACGCTGGATGTTCGGGTTCCAGCGACGCGAGGTGCGGCGGTGCGAGTGGGAGATGTTGTTGCCGAAGCTCGGCCCCTTGGCGCAAACGTCGCAGTTGGCAGCCACAGGTCACTCCAAGACTTCAGATGCAATTACGGTGGAATCCGGCGCACCGGAATCAGAGATCTGAAGTGGCTTGCCGGACGAATGACCCGACTCTCGACGGGCAACCTGAGCAGCATACAACGACTGCTTGGGTCCAAGAAAACTACCATGACGGGGACGGGCTCCGCCCCGGGGTCCCGAGCCGGGGCCCGTCCTTCGTTACCCTGCGGTGAACCCTGGCCCGCACAAGGAGGAACGCCCGGTGGCGCACGAGCCTGGCCCGCACACCCTCGACGCCGAAGCGGTGCGCACCTGGAGCTCGCTGGCCCTGGCCGCACTGGGCCGGGCCCGCGAGGACATCGACGCGATCAACGTCTACCCGGTCGCGGACGCCGACACCGGCACGAACCTCTACCTCACCGCCGAGTCCGCGGACCGCGCCCTGACCGAGGCCTTCGCCGAACCCCCCGCACGCGTGACCGACGGCACATCCGGGACCCCCTCCCTGCCCGAGGCGGTACGGGCCTACGCGTACGGCGCCCTCATAGGCGCCCGGGGCAACTCCGGGACGATCCTCGCCCAGCTGCTGCGCGGGGTCGCCGACGTCCTGGGCGCCGAGCCCGACGGCCCGGGCGGCGGCCCGCTGCTGGCCCGCGCCCTGACCCGGGCCGCCGAGGAGGCCTACCAGGCCGTCGCGCACCCGGTCGAGGGCACCATGCTCACCGTCGCCGGAGCCGCCGCCCGGGCCGCGGCGACCGCCGGAGCACCCGCCCCGACAGCCGCCGACGTTGCGCGGGACGCGTACGAGGGGGGCCGCGCGGCCCTGTCACTTCGCAAGAGCA
>NZ_JBGWAB010000109.1:0-28849 GCF_041862025.1 Streptomyces sp. AB3(2024) | reverse complement strand
CTCCCGGTGGGGCCTTGGTGGCGGGGCGCCCCTGCACCCCGCCCGCGCGGCCCCCGCCCGCCAAGTCGCCCGGGGTGTTCTCGCCGGTCAGCCCCAGGGCGGTGGCCAGGGCGGGGCCCGCGACCGCGAGCGCCGCCGTCCGTTCTCCCGCCGCGAGCGGGGGCAGCAGCGCGGCGCGCTGGGCCGCGGTGCCGAGGGCCGCGATCAGCGGGACGGCGAGCCCTGCGGTGGCGAGCAGGGGGGAGGGCAGCAGGGCGCGGCCGGTCTCCTCGCAGGCCAGGGCCAGGTCTGCGGGGGTGCAGCCGACGCCGCCGTACTCCTCGGCGACGGCGATGCCCGGCAGGCCGAGTTCCCGGGCGAGCCGCTGCCACAGCTCCCGGTCGTATCCGGTGTCGGTCCGGGCGGCGGCCTTGACCTCGTCGGGGCCGCAGCGTTTGCCCAGGATCTCGCGCAGGGTGCGGCGCATCTCGTCCTGCTCCGCGGTGAAGGCGGCGTCCATCGTCGGGCTCCTCCCGGGGGCACCTCCCGGCGACAGCCGGAGGCGTATCTGACGGGGCGTCATGTTAGGACGCCGGGATCGAGAAGCACAGGGGTCGGGCGACCCGGGCGCGGATCGGAACGGACGGCACGCGCCCTAGCATCTGACGTATCGTCAGATGTACCGTCCCTCCATGCCTGGACCCACATCCGGACCCGCCTCCGGCCCCCTGTCCCACGCGCCCGGAACCCGCCCCCGTCGCCGGGTCGCGGTGGCCGGCGTCGCGCTCTCGGAATGCGGCCGGGTCGACGGCCCGACCCCCTACGCCCTGCACGCGCAGGCCGCCCGGCGGGCCCTGGCCGACTCCGGCCTGGACCGCTCCGTCATCGACGGCTTCGCCTCGGCCGGCCTGGGCACCCTCGCGCCCGTCGAGGTGGCCGAGTACCTGGGCCTGCGCCCCACCTGGGTGGACTCCACCTCTGTCGGCGGCTCGACCTGGGAGGTCATGGCCGCCCACGCGGCGGACGCCATCGCGTCGGGGCACGCCAACGCCGTGCTGCTGGTCTACGGCTCCACCGCCCGCGCCGACATCAAGGCCCGCCGCCGCACCTCGAACCTCTCCTTCGGCGCCCGCGGGCCGCTGCAGTTCGAGGTCCCGTACGGCCACACGCTGATCTCCAAGTACGCGATGGCCGCGCGCCGCCACATGCACGAGTACGGGACGACGCTGGAGCAGCTCGCCTCGGTGGCCGTCCAGGCCCGCGCGAACGCGGCCACCAACCCGGACGCGATGTTCCGCACGCCGCTGACCGTGGACGAGGTCCTCTCCTCGGAGATGATCGCCGACCCCTTCACCAAGCTGCACTGCTGCATCCGCTCGGACGGCGGCTGCGCGGTGCTCCTGGTGGCGCAGGACCTGGTGCCCGACACGGCGAAGACCCCGGTGTGGGTGCTGGGGACGGGCACCTCCGTCTCGCACACCACGATGTCGGAGTGGGCGGACTTCACCGTCTCCCCGGCGGCCGTCTCGGGCCGGCTGGCCTTCGGACGGGCCGGCCTGACCCCGGCGGACGTGGACCTGGCGGAGATCTACGACGCCTTCACGTACATGACCCTGGTGACCCTGGAGGACCTCGGCTTCTGCGCGAAGGGCGAGGGCGGGGCCTACGTGGAGAAGGG
Source organism: Streptomyces sp. AB3(2024) (assembly GCF_041862025.1). NCBI lineage: Bacteria > Bacillati > Actinomycetota > Actinomycetes > Kitasatosporales > Streptomycetaceae > Streptomyces > Streptomyces sp. AB3(2024). The sequence goes on along the minus strand of NZ_JBGWAB010000109.1, from coordinate 27,192 downwards.
CCGCCTGCTGCGGGAGGGCGAGCTCCCCGTCAACACGGACGGGGGCGGCCTGTCGGCCTGCCATCCGGGGATGCGCGGACTGTTCCTGCTGGTCGAAGCCGTACGCCAACTCCGCGGCGAAGCGGGCCCGGACCGCCAGGTGACCAAGCCGGGCGGCCGACTCCCGGAGGTGGCCCTGGCGTCAGGCACGGGAGGCTGGTTCTGCTCCTCGGGCACGGTGATCCTGGGACGGGGGTAGGGGCGGGGCTCCGTCGGGCGGGGGCTCTGCGTGCCGGTCGGGGGCGGGGGTGGGCGGGACTTGACCTGGCCCGTGTCAGGGGAGGGCTGGGGGCGTCCCGCCGCTTTTCGCCCCCGGCCCCGACCCCGACCAGCCGCCCCCGGAGTCACCCCACCCCCGCCGGCCGGTCCGGGTCCAGGTCCGGAGCAGGTCCCAGGTCGAAGCCGCAGATCTCCATCCCGGCGAACGACACGCGATCCCGGTCGAGTTGGAGCCACACCCCGGGCGCCTCGTCATTGTCGAAGTGGATCCAGGCGCTGTCGGCGCGGCCGGCCGGAGCCGTACGGAGGTAGGCGCAGGCCGCGCTGCACCTGCACCACCCGTGGAGACGCAATCCCGCCAGGGCCCGGGCCAGGGCGGGCTCGCCCTCGGCGACCAGGGCCGCGTCCAGGAACGACACCAGCGCGGGATAGACATCGGCAAGCAGCGGCGGTTCGATCTCGCTCACGCGATCAGGTTAGCCACCCCCGGCGCCAAGGGCGCGGACGCGGCGTTCGCGACGCACCCCGGACGGTCGGCCGTCGACGTGAACGCGTACAAGGACTTTTGACCTCCGCCCCCGGACGGCTACGTTCGGGGGATGGACATCTTGCGCTACGTGGCCTTCAGCACCGACCCGCGGGGCGGCAACCCGGCGGGGGTGGTGCTGGACGCCACCGGCCTCGACAGGGCGACGATGGCCGCCACCGCGGCGGAAGTCGGGTACTCGGAGACGGCGTTCGTCGTTCCGCGCCAGGACGGCGCGTTCGACATCCGCTACTTCAGCCCGAAGGCCGAGGTGCCCTTCTGCGGGCACGCCACGATCGCCACCGCCGTCGCCCACGCACGCCTGCACGGCGCCGGCGACCTGCTGCTGCACACCCAGGCGGGCCCGGTGCCGGTGACCACCTCGGTGGGCCCGGACGGTGCCGTCACGGCCACGCTGGTGAGCGTGGAGCCGCGTACGGAGGCGCTCGCGGAGGCCGACCTGGCCGAGCTGCTGGCCGCGCTGCGCTGGTCCCCCGCCGATCTCGACCCTGCCCTGCCGCCGCGGGCCGCGTACGCCGGTGCCTGGCATCCGGTGATCGCGGCGGCGAGCCGGGAGCGGCTCGCGGACCTCGACTACGACCGGGCCGCGCTCGCCGAGCTGATGGCGCGCCGGGACTGGACCACGATCGCCCTCGTGCGGCGCGAGTCGGAGTCCGTCTTCCACGCCCGCAACCCCTTCCCGCCCGGCGGCGTGGTCGAGGACCCGGCGACGGGCGCGGCGGCGGCGGCCCTCGGCGGCTACCTGCGCGCGCTCGGCCTGATCGCCACGCCGGCCCGCCTGACCGTCCACCAGGGCGTGGACATGGGGCGCCCGAGCCTGATCACGGTGGGCGTGCCGGCGGATCCCGCGGCGGGCATCGAGGTCACCGGCACGGCGGTCCCCATCCCCTGACGGGACGGCCCCGCACCGCCCCCCTACCAGGTCAGGGCGTCCAGTGGCCGGCCGTCGGAGGTGATGCGGAGGTCGTGGTGGGTGTGGTCGAGGTCGATCAGCCTGATGTGGGACGCGTCCGTCCAGGTGGCTTCCAGGACGCCCCGGGGGTAGTCGGCGGCGTACTCGGCGACGGGGTGCCGGCGGGCCGTCGGGAAGCGGCCCGCGTCCACGTAGATCCGCCAGACGGGGTCGGTCAGGCCGATGCCCCGTTCCACGACCAGGCGGCGGCCGGACCCGTCGGGGGCGGGGACGTCCCACTCCCGGTCCGGGAAGGGGTCGGCGACCACCGCGTACGCGGGGACGGCGAGCACGCCCAGCACGGCCGTCCCGGCCAGGGCGAGGGCGGCGCCCTTGCGGACGTCTGGCCGGCGGGAGGCGAGCAGGGCCGCTCCGGCGAGGAAGACGGCGGCCAGGCAGGCGAGCAGGACGGGGTGGTCCATCTCGGCCAGCAGGGCCAGGCCTCCGGGCCGGTCGCAGAAGGGGACGACGGCCGCCGCGGCGCCCGCCGTCACGGCGAGGGCCACCAGTGCCCGCGCCGCAACTCTGTGCATGTCCATGGCCAAGCACCCTAATGCCGGGACCCGGACGGTCCACCGGGTCACGGCACTAGCCTGGCCGCATGACCAGCGACTTCCACACCACCCTGCACTCCCTGCGGGTATGGGACACCGAGCTCCCCGGCTTCGACCCGGCGGCCGCTCCCGACGGGCCGCTGGCCCTGTTCCGGGAGTGGTTCGTCCAGGCCGCCCGGTCGGGGCAGACCGAGCCGCACACCATGAGCCTGGCGACGGTGGACGCCGAGGGGCGGCCCGACGTCCGGATCCTGATGCTGCACGACGCCGACGAGCGCGGCTGGCACTTCGCCTCGCACGCCACCAGCGCCAAGGGGCGCCAGCTGGCGCGGCACCCGCAGGCGGCGCTGTGCTTCTACTGGCCCACGGTGGGCCGGCAGGTCCGGATCCGGGGCCGGGTCGGGGCGTGCGGGCCCGAGGAGAGCCGGGCGGACCTGGCGGTGCGCTCGCGCGGGGCGCTGGCGGCCGCGCTGACCGGGCGGCAGAGCGAGGTGCTGGACTCGGCCCGGGAGCTGGCGCGGGCCTCGGCGGCGGCGTGGGAGCGGGCCGGAGCCGAACCGGACGCGCCCGCGCCGACCTGGACCCGGTACGTACTCGATCCCGCCGAGGCGGAGTTCTTCCAGGGGGACGCCGCCCGGCGCCACGTCCGCCTGCGCTACCGGCGCACCGCCGGCGCGGCGTGGGAGCGCGAGCTGCTCTGGCCGTAGACGGCTTCCCGCGGTACGGGTCAGGCCGCGCGGAAGACGGCCACGCGGACGCCTTCCGCCGCCTGCCGGAAGGTGACCTCCAGGGGCATGCCGATGCGGAGGGCGTCGTGCGGGCAGTCGACGACCTCCGTCATCATCCGGGGCCCTTCCGCGAGGTCGACGACGGCGGCCACGTACGGGACGCGCCCGCCGAAGGGCGGGAGGTCGTTGCGGTGGACCACCGACCAGGTGTAGAGGCTCGCCCGGCCGCTCGCCTCCTCCCACTCCACCCGGTCCTCGCCGGCCCAGCAGAAGGGGCAGAACTCGCGCGGGTAGTGGTGGGCGCGCCCGCAGTCGGCGCAGCGGCGCAGCAGGAGGCGGTCGGCCGCGGCGGCGTCCCAGTAGGGGCGGGTGAACTCGTCCGGCTCCGGGAGGTCGTGGCGCGGGGTGCTCACAGGAGGATTCCGATCGTCGCGTCGAGGGACCAGGTCTGCCAGGCCATGGCGAAGAGGGCGACGAGCGAGATGAGCGCCATCATCGCGTTCTGGCCCTGCTCGGCCCAGTCGTGGATCATCAGCACCAGGTAGAGCAGGTTCAGCAGCAGTCCGCCGATCAGGGCCACCGGGGTCAGGAAGCCGAGCACCAGGCCCAGGCCCAGGGCGAGTTCGGCGTAGACGACGATGTACGCCATCAGTTTCGGGCGGGGCCGGACGACCGTGGCGAAGCCGCTCCTCACGAAGGCCCAGCGGTGTTTTCCGGCGACGTCGGCGGCCCAGGCGATGCCGGTACCGCGCTCGAACCAGCCCTTCTTGTCCTTGTGGCGCCAGCTCTCCAGCCACCACAGGCCGAGCCCGATGCGCAGCACGGCGAGCCACTCGGCGCCGCTGAGCCAGATGGTCTGCATCCCTCACCCACCCACTCGACCCACTGATCTGACGGTACGTCAGTTCAGCGGATCGGCGGCGATCCCGCAAGGGGGCTGCCGGGGCGGGCCGAGCGGTGCGGGCCGAGCGGTGCGGTGCGGTGCGGTGCGGCGGACCGTGCGCGGCGGCCGGGCTCAGGGGTGGGCGAACAGCCGCCCGTACCCGGCGATGCCGCCGGCCTCCGCGCCCGCCGCGCGCAGCGCGGCCCACAGCAGGACCTGGTTCGCGCTCAGGACCGGCCGGCCGAGGGTGGCCTCCAGGGCCCCGATCGCCCCGACGGCGCGGAAACCGTTCCCACCGATGACCACCGCCTCGGCGGCGTCGGGCACGCGCGGCGCCACCCAGTCGTGCAGGGCCGCGGGCCCGATCCGCCGCTGCTCACTCGGGAGCCCGCACGGGGCGGCGTAGGCAACCTCGAACCCGCAGTCCTCGTAGTAGCCGCGCCCCAGATCGGTGAGGGTGTCGTCGAACCACGGCGGGTCCACGAGGGCGATCCGCCCGGCCCCCAGCGCCCGCAGGGCCTCGGCCGCGGCGGCGCAGGTGGCGACCACCGGCAGCCCGTGGGCCCGCTCCCCCAGCCGGGCCAGCATGTGGCCCTCGCCGCGCGGCCCGATGACGTAGGCGGAGGAGGTGAAGGCGAAGGCGATCACCGCCACCGGCGCCGCGGCGAGCAGAGCGGTGGCCTCGTCCACGCCCGGGGGCTCGGCGAAGGCGCGTACGGGGGCCAGCGGAAGGACCGGGTCCATCACGCCCCCGCGCCCCATCGCCGCGAACGGCACCCGGGCGGTGTGCAGGCCCACGTCGGGCGGGGCCATGGCCCGCAGCTCCGACTCGGGGCCGACGTCGGCGTGCGGGGTGAGGATTCCGAGGCGGACGCGTACGTCCCACCCGTCGGGCTGCCACATCGCGCGTTCCTCTCGGGGACGGGCCGGGGCCCTCCACTGTGGCAGTGCGGTGGCCCGGCGGTCGCGCAGCAACGCCGGAAGGGGCGTCCGGGCGGCCGTGATCGATCCGCAATCGATTCCCTCCTCGTCCGAGACCCATCAACGCTGTGTGTCGATACGATCACTGCTCATGTCCGAGCCCGACCTGACCATCACCGAGCCCCGCCCCGTGTACGTGATCGGCGCGGGCCCCGGCGGCCTCGCCGTCGCCGCCGCGCTGCGCGCCCGGGGGGTGCGCGCGGTGGTCGTCGAGAAGTCCGGCTCCGTCGGCGCCTCCTGGCGGGGGCACTACGAGCGGCTGCGCCTGCACACCACCCGGCGCCTGTCGGCCCTGCCGGGACTGGCGATACCGAGGCGGTTCGGGCGCTGGGTCGCGCGGGCGGACGTGGTGCGCTACCTGGAGAAGTACGCGGAGTTCCACGCCCTGGAGCTGGTCACCGGCGTCGAGGTGACCCGGATCGAGCGGGCCGCCGACGGGGAGGGCTGGACCCTGCACGCCTCGGGCGGGCGGATGCTGGCCGCCGGGGCCGTGGTCGTGGCCACCGGCTTCAACCACACGCCGGCGCTCCCCGACTGGCCGGGCCGCGAGGGGTACACCGGGCGGCTGCTGCACGCCGCCGCCTACCGGGAGCCGGGGCCGTACGCCGGGCAGGACGTGCTCGTCGTCGGGGTCGGCAACACCGGCGCCGAGATAGCCGTGGACCTCGTCGAGGGCGGGGCCGCGCGGGTGCGGCTGGCGGTGCGCACCGCCCCGCACATCGTGCGCCGTTCGACGGCCGGGTGGCCGGCGCAGCGCACGGGGATCCTGGTACGGAGGCTGCCGGTGCGGTTCGTGGACCGGCTGGGGGCGCTCGTGGCGCGGGCCTCGGTCCCGGACCTGTCGGCGTACGGGCTGCCGCGGCCCTCGGCCGGCCTGTACAGCAGGGTGCGGCAGGGGGCGATCCCGGTGCAGGACGTGGGTCTGATCGAGGCGGTGCGCCGGGGCCGGGTGGAGCCGGTGGCGGCCGTCGCCGCCCTCGACGGGGCCGGGGTGGTGCTGGCGGACGGTACGCGGATCACCCCGGACGCGGTGATCGCGGCGACGGGTTACGGGCGGGCCCTGGAGGGCCTGGTGGGCCACCTCGGCGTACTGGACGGACGCGGACGCCCCCTCGTCCACGGGCCCCGCACCCCGGCCGGGGCGCCCGGCCTGTACTTCACCGGGTTCACGAACCCCATCAGCGGCATGCTCCGCGAGCTCGCCCGGGACGCGGAGCGGATCGCGAAGGCCCTGTCCCGGCGAAGCCGCCGGTCCGCTCCCGCACGGGGCCCCGCCCCCAAGTAGTCCGGGTCGCCGAAGCGGCTCCCGGCCCCCGGCGATCCGCCTTCATCGGCGGGGCCCGGCCGGCGGGGGCCAGGCCGAAACGGGTCTGGACCGGCCCGGGGCGGTTCTGCCACCGTTCAGGCACACACACCACCTTCACCACCTTTCCTGCGCACCCCTGTTCCTGACGGCGCGTCAGTTCAGTAATCTGACAACGCGTCAGTTATGGATTTCATCGAGGTTCATCGAGCAGGAGCGGGCGGAACGATGCTTGGATCTACTCACGGCACCCTCACCACCGACTTCCGCGCACGGGTCGAGGCCTGCGGGGAGACCCCCAGGACGGCCGTCCACTCCACGGCCGCACCCTCCGACGGGGACGCGGCCGAGCTGGACGTCAGCGGACGGCCCCTGCACTCCGATGTGCCCGACCTGGACCGGTTCTTCCGGCCCGAGTCCGTGGCGGTCGTCGGCGCCTCCGACGCCGACGGCAGACCCAACACCGGCATCACGCGGCAGCTCATCGCCTGGGCCGAACGCGTCGGCGCCCGCATCCACCCCGTGCACCCCACCCGCACCACCGTCTTCGGGCTGCCCTGCCACGCGTCGGTGGCCGACCTGCCGGAAGAGGTGGACCTCGCCGTCCTCCTCGTCTCGGACCCGGTCCCTGTCATCGAGCAACTCGCGGACACCAAGGTGAAGTTCGCGGTGGCCTTCGCCTCGGGCTTCGCCGAGACCGGTGAAGCGGGCGCCGCCGCGCAGGCCCGCCTGAGCGCCGCCGTGCGGCGCTCAGGCCTGCGCCTGCTGGGCCCGAACACCAACCTCAACGCCTTCGAGGAGTTCCGCGAGGACCTCGACGGCCCCGCCATCGCCCTCATCACCCAGTCCGGCCACCAGGGCCGCCCCGTCTACACCCTCCAGGAACTCGGCATCCGCCTGTCCCACTGGGCGCCGACGGGCAACGAGGCCGACCTGGAGACCTCCGACTTCATCTCGTACTTCGCCGAGCGGCCCGAGGTCGGGGCCATCGCCTGTTACGTCGAGGGCCTCAAGGACGGCCGCCAGTTCCTCCTGGCCGCCGACCGGGCCGCCCGCAACGGCGTCCCCGTCGTCGCCGTCAAGGTGGGCCGCACCGAGACCGGCGCCCGTACGGCCGCCTCCCACACCGGCAAGCTCACCGGGGCCGACACCGTGGTGGACGCCGCCATGCGGCAGTTCGGCGTGATCCGCGTCGACGGGCTCGACGAGCTCCAGGACACCGCCGCCCTCCTCGCACGGGCCCGCCCGCCCCGGGCCGACGGGGTGGTCGTCTACTCCATCTCCGGCGGCACCGGAGCCCACTTCTCCGACCTCGCCACCGAGGCGGGCCTCACCCTGCCCACCCTCTCGGCGGCCAAGCAGCAGGAACTCCACCAGTGGATCCCCGACTACCTGGGCGTCGCCAACCCCGTCGACAACGGCGGCCACCCCGTCGGCGACTGGCGCGGCCGCAAGATCATCGACGCGATCCTCGCCGACCCCTCCGTGGGCGTCCTGATCTGCCCGATCACCGGCCCCTTCCCCCCGATGAGCGACAAGCTGGCCCAGGACCTGGTGGACGCGGCGGAAGCCACCGACAAACTCATCTGCGTCATCTGGGGCTCCCCCATAGGCACCGAGGAGGCCTACCGCACCACCCTGCTCGGCTCCTCCCGCGTGGCCACCTTCCGCACCTTCGGCAACTGCATCACCGCCGTCCGCGCCTACCTCGGCCACCACCGCTTCACCGCCTCCTACCGCTCCCCCTTCGACGACGCCCCCCGCACCCCCTCCCCTTCCTTCCGCAAGGCCCAGGCCCTGATGCGGCCCGGCCAGCAGCTCAGCGAGCACGCGGCCAAGCAGCTCCTGCGCGCCTACGGGATCCGGGTCCCCCGCGAGCAGCTCGTCACCAGCGCGGCGGCGGCCGTCCGGGCCGCCGGCCTGGTCGGCTACCCGGTGGTCATGAAGGCCTCGGGACCCCAGCTCGGCCACAAGACGGAACTGGGCCTGGTCAAGATCGGCCTCACCTCGGCGAGCCAGATCCGCGACGCGTACCGGGAACTCACCGACATCGCCCGCTACGAGAACATCCCGCTGGACGGGGTCCTCGTCTGCCAGATGGTCGAACGGGGCGTCGAGATGGTCGTCGGCGTCACCCAGGACGACCTCTTCGGCCCCACCGTCACCGTCGGCCTCGGGGGCGTCCTGGTGGAGGTCCTGCACGACGCGGCCGTCCGCGTACCGCCCTTCGGGGAGGACCAGGCCCGCCACATGCTGACCGAACTGCGCGGCCACCCGCTCCTGGAGGGGGTCAGGGGCGCACCCCCGGCCGACGTGGACGCGCTGGTGGAGGTCATCCTCCGGGTCCAGCGGATGGCACTGGAACTGGGTGACGTCCTGTCCGAACTGGACATCAACCCCCTGATGGTCCTCCCCCGGGGCCAGGGGGCGGTAGCCCTGGACGCCCTGGCCGTCTGCCGCTGACCTGGCCGGTCGTTCCCCGGAACCCCGGGGGCTGCGCCCCGGGCCCCGCGCCTCAAACTCCCCCAGCTACCGCTGGGAGGTGCCCCCTGGCGAGGCTGAGTTTGGCTGCGAGGCCGGGTTCGGCCGCGAAGCCCAAGTCAGGCTGCGCCCAGACGAGGCAGGCGGCAAAGCGGCCGGGGGCGGGGACGGGGTGGGGTGTTGGCCGGGACGTAAAACGTGATTTGTTGGCGCGCGGTGCCGATGCACGACTGGAGGCTCGGTCAGGGCGCCATAAATCATGCAGTCCCGGACGACACCCCACCCCGGCCCCGCCCCCGGCCACCCCCGACCCCGCCCCACCCTCGACCGACCGAACGAACGGAGTCCCATGGACGAGGTCCTGCACCGCCTGGAGGGCGGTGTCTCCTGGATCACCCTCAACCGCCCCGACGCCATGAACGCCGTCACCTGGGAGCAGCGCGAGCACGTCATCGCTCTGCTCGCCGACGCCTCCGCCGACCCCGCCGTACGGGCCGTCGTCCTCACCGCCACCGGCAAGGGCTTCTGCGCGGGCGCCGACCTGCGCAACCCGCCCCCCACCGCGCCGCAGGCCGACCGCATCGCCGGCGACGTATCCCGCATGATCCGCCTCGGCGCACAGCGCCTGATCACGGCGGTGCTCGACTGCGAGAAGCCCGTCATCGCCGCGGTCAACGGCACCGCCGCCGGCATCGGCGCCCACCTCGCGCTCGCCTGCGACCTGGTGATCGCCGCCGAAGGCGCCCGCTTCATCGAGGTGTTCGTCCGCCGCGGCCTCGTCCCCGACGGCGGCGGCGCCTACCTCCTGCCCCGCCTCCTCGGCCCGCAGAAGGCCAAGGAGCTGCTGTTCTTCGGCGACGCCGTCCCCGCCGAGGAGGCGGCCCGCCTCGGCCTCGTCAACAAGGTGGTCCCCGCCGACGGGCTGGAGGCCGCCGCCCGTGCCTGGGCCGAGCGCCTCGCCCAGGGCCCGACCCGCGCCCTGGCGCTGACCAAGCAGCTGGTCAACGCCTCCCTGGACAGCGACCGGGCGACCGCACTGGCCGCCGAGGCCACCGCCCAGGAGCTGAACATGACCACGGCCGACGCGAACGAGGGCGTGGCCGCCTTCAAGGAGCGCCGCACGCCCGAGTACCGGGGCCGCTGAATCCCGGCCGGCCCCCTACATCTGCGGGTCCGGCCTCAGCAGGGCGAACACCGCGCCGGCCGGGTCGGAGGCCCACGCGATCCGGCCGACCGCCGGCACGTCCACGGGCGGCATCAGGACCTCGCCGGCCCCGCCCTCGACGGCCGTGACGGTGGCGTCCACGTCGGCGACGTTGAAGTAGGGCACCCAGCGCGGCACGATGGACGATCCCCCGCCCGCGCCCTCGCCCTGCGGGGCGACGCCGCCGAAGGAGCCCTCCTGCTGGTCGCCGTCGGCGATGCTGAGCACCCGGTACAGCATGCCGGGGGTCTGCATCTCCGCGGCCCGCCATCCGAACAGGCCGCGGTAGAAGGCGATGTCCGCGACCGGGTCCGGCACGTGCAGCTCCACCCACACCAGGGAGTTCACGTCGGAGGCCAGACCCAGACCGCCGGTCTTGCCGGGCTGCCAGCAGGCGAACTCCACGCCCTGCGGGTCGGTGAACTGGGCCAGCCAGCCCTCCCCCATGACGTCCATGGGTTCCATCCGTACGCTCCCGCCCCCGGCCCGGACGGCTTCGGCGGTGGCGCGGGCGTCGGTGGTCTGGAAGTGCACCATCCAGGCGGACCGGGCCCCCTCCTCGGTGAGCGGGCCGAGCGCGGCGACGGTCTTGCCCTGGAGCTGGAAGAAGCCGTACCCGCCGGCCTCGGGCCCGGCGGAGACGAACTTCCAGCCGAAGACCCGGGCGTAGAAGGCGGCGGCGGCCGCGGTGTCGGGGCTGCCGAGGTCGAGCCAGTTGGGGGATCCGGTGCGGAAGTCGGTGCCGAGCATGGCTTCTCCTCCTGGAGTACGGGGACGCCTGTACGAGTCCACCCGCCACCATGCCGAGCCCCCGCGCGCGGCGGCCCGTACGGGCCATGAGGGCCGGGGCGTTTCACCCGTTCGGGCGCCCCCCTTCCTATCTGACGAACCGTCAGGTTCAATCGGTGGCGTGATGGGACACGCAGGGATGGCGGCCACCGTCGTCCGATACCTCAGGTCGGTCGGCTCCCCCACCTCCACGGGGGCGGAGCCCGACCGCGTCGACGCCCTGCCCCGCCCCGACCTGCGGGCCGTCGGGGAGGACGAGCGCGCGCCCGTCAGCCCCGCCGAGTTCCGGGCCGTCCTCGGGAACTTCGCGAGCGGGGTCACCGTCATCACCGCCCCGGCGGCGGAGGGCGAGGAGGGTCCTGCCGGCTTCGCCTGCCAGTCCTTCGCCTCGCTCTCCCTGGACCCGCCCCTGGTCACCTTCATGGTGGCCCGCACGTCGACCACCTGGCCGCGGATCGCCCGCGCCGGGGTGTTCTGCGTCAACGTCCTCGGGGCCGAGCAGGGTGAGCTGTGCCGGTCCTTCGCGGTGAGCGGCGCCGACAAGTTCGCCGGGGTCGCCCACCGGCCCGCGCCCGTCACCGGATCGCCCCAGCTCGACGAGGTGCCCGCCTGGATCGACTGCCGGATCCACGCCGTCCACACCGGCGGGGACCACCTGATCGTGGTGGGCCGGGTCGTGGCCATGGGCGCGGCGGGCGAGGGCGACCCGCTCCTCTTCCACAAGGGCCGCTTCGGCCGCCTGGCCGACTGACCGGACCGCGCCCCGCGCGACACCTCAAGTCCCTTGGTCCACAGGGAGATTGACGGAAAACTGCTACGCCTGCGACCGCCGCACCGTGATGGGCTGGGCCGCGCGACTCCACGCGTCCTCAGACCTGTAGCCCCGGAGGTCCGGTCATGCGCCCCACGCTCCGTACGTTCTCCCTCGCGCTCGGCATCGCGAGCGCGGCCCTGCTCGGCACGTCCCAGACGGTCTCCGCCGCCTCCCCCGGGCCCGTGCCCGCGGTGGCCCCCCTCTCCGCGCGGGCCGGCTCCGGCATCGGCGTCGGCTCCGACGGCAGCCTCGCCCTGAAGGGCACCGGCGGCTCCGCCGAGGGCGCGCGGGGGGCCGAGGGATCCGAGGGGCTCGCCCCCGCACGGGTCTGCGTCTTCGAGACCCGGGGCGACTACGTGCACGTGTCCTCGTCGGCCTTCGAGGCCTCCGGACACGGCTGGTGGGTCAACGGCGACTGCCCCACGACCACGGCGGTCGTCACCGTCCAGCTCCAGGAGTACTACAGCGACGGGGTCTGGCGGAACGTCGGCAGCAAGGGCAGGTCCACCGTCCGCTCCGGCGGCGGCTCCCAGGGCCGGGCCACCGGCCGCGGCCCCTGCAAGAGCGGCGCGGTGACCAGCTGGCGCAGTGTCGTCGACGTGGACCTCGTCGGCCTGTCAGACTCCCCGGAGAAGCTGGTCACCGCCGGCCGGGACCTGGCCTGCCGCCTCTGACCCGACCGCGCACGTCCCCGGCCCCGCACGTCCCCGACCGCGCACGTCCCCGGCCGGCGCGGCGAAGGAGAGGCGACATGACCTCCAGGCCCGACCCCACCCTGTTCGCGGCGCTGCACGGCGAGCTCGCCCCGCACCCGGCGCCCCCCGGCGGCGGCGCCGACGCGTACGGGCTCTTCCTCGCCCGGTCCTCCGCCCTGGGCTGGCTCGACACCCTCTGGGGCATGAACGACGCCGGCCGGGACCTCGCGCCCGGCTCCCGCACGGCATGGTTCCAGGTGGCGCCGCTGGGCGGCGCGGTACCGGTGCAGCCGTTCCTGGCCTGCGCCGGGGAGGTCGTGGCACGGCTCGGGACCCTGCGGCTGGACGCGCTGCGGCTGCTGCTGCCGCTCCCACCGGCCGAGGGCCCGGCCGGGGGCTCCGTCATGGGGCTGCTCCAGGAGGCGGGCTGGTTCGCGGGTGCCGCGGAGGGCGCCGCCGTCCCCGTACGCGTCACCCTGGACAGCGGGGCCGCCATGGAGGGCACCGCCCTGCCCGGGGCCGGGCCCGCCCTGCTGCCCTGGCTGCGGGGCTTCAAGCAGACCGTGTTCGACTGCGCGTCCGTGACCGCCGGGCAGCCGGAGGCCTCCGACACGGCAGACGCGCCGTACGGCCCCCCGCCCGTCGACGCGCTGTGGGGCGGACCCGCCCGGCACCGGATCGTGGTGACGGGCGGGCTCGCCGAATGGTCGCTCGACGCCCTGGGCTGGCTGGCCGCGTTCCTCGCCGAGGGCTGCGCCGCGCAGGGCGTGACCGGCCCGCTGCTGCTCACGGCCGCCCCCTCCGGCGCGCCTAGAACGTGAGCACCCCGCGCGCCACCCGCCCGTGGTGGGCGTCGTCGACGGCCTTCGCGAAGTCCTCCACCGGGTAGGTCTCCGTCACCAGCTCGTCCAGCAGCAGCTTCCCCTGCCGGTACAGCTCGGCGTACAGGGCGATGTCGCGCTGGGGGCGCGAGGACCCGTACCGGCAACCCATGATCGTCTTGTCCAGGTACATGGACGACACGAGGAAGGACGCCTCCTCCTTGAAGCCCGGCACGCCGAGCAGGACGGCCTGCCCGTGCCGGTCCAGCAGGTCGATCGCCTGCCGGATCAGCTTCACGCTGCCCACGCACTCGAAGGCGTGGTCCGCGCCCGTCGGCAGGATCTCGCGGACGGCGGCCGGGGTGTCCGCCACCGCCGAGGCGTCGATGAAGTGGGTGGCGCCGAACCGCCGGGCCACCGCCTCCTTGGCCGGGTTCGCGTCCACCGCCACGACGGTGGTGGCCCCGGCGATCCGCGCGCCCTGGAGGACGTTGAGCCCGATGCCGCCGGTGCCGATGACGACGACCGACTCGCCCCGGTCCACCTTCGCCCGGTTCAGGACGGCCCCGACGCCCGTGAGCACCCCGCAGCCGATCAGCGCGGCCGAGGTCAGCGGGATGTCTGCGGGGATCTTCACCGCCTGGACGGCCTTGACGATCGTGCGCTCGGCGAAGGCCGAGTTGGAGGCGAACTGGTAGAGCGGCTTCCCGCCGCGGGAGAAGGGCTGCTGCGGCATCCCGATCGCCTTGCGGCACATGGTGGGCCGGCCCCGGTCGCAGTCGGCGCAGGCCCCGCAGTTCGCGAGGGTCGACAGGGCCACGTGGTCGCCGGCCGCCACGTGGGTGACCCCCGCGCCGACCGCCTCCACCACCCCCGCGCCCTCGTGCCCGAGCACCACCGGCGGCGGGAACGGGATCGTCCCGTCGATCACCGACAGGTCGCTGTGGCACAGCCCCGCCGCACCGATCGCGACGAGCACCTCCCCCGGTCCCGGATCCCGGATCTCCAGGTCCGCGACCACCTGGGCCTGCTTGCCGTCGAACACGACGCCTCTCACCTGGGCTCCTTAGGCAGGCCGAGCACCCGCTCGGCGATGATGTTCCGCTGGATCTCGTCCGAGCCGCCGTAGATGGTGTCGGCGCGGGTGAACAGGAACAGGCGCTGTTCCTCGTCGAGCGCCGTCCCGTACGGGGCCTGCGGCGACCACGGGCCGGGTCCGGCGGTCGCCGCCGCACCCCGTACGGCCACGGCCAGTTCGCCGAGCCGGCGGTGCCAGCGGCCCCACAGCAGCTTGGCCACGCTCGGCGCGCCCCCGTCCCCGGCGGTCCCGGCGGTCCCGAGGGTGCGCAGGGCGTTCCACCGCATGGTGCGCAGCTCGGCCCACTGCCGTACGAGGTCGTCGCGCAGGGCGGGGTCGGGGGCGGCGGAGGTGGCGTAGGCGTCGATCACCCGTTCCAGTTCGGCCGCGAAGCCGATCTGCTGGACGAGGGTGGACACGCCCCGTTCGAGGGCGAGCAGGCCCATGGCGACGGTCCAGCCGTTGCCTTCCCCGCCGACGACGTCGGTGGCGACGGCGCCGTCGAAGAAGACCTCGTTGAACTCGGCGGTGCCGGACATCTGGCGGATGGGCCGGACCTCGATCCGGCCGGGCTGGTCCATGGGCACGAGGAGGAAGGACAGGCCCCGGTGGCGGCGCGAGCCGGCTTCGGTGCGGGCCAGGACGAAGCACCGGTCGGCGTCGTGGGCGAGGGAGGTCCAGATCTTCTGCCCGGTGACGCGCAGCAGCCCGTCGGCCGGGTCGCGCACGGCGGTGGTGCGCACCGCGGCGAGGTCGGATCCGGCGCCGGGTTCGCTGTAGCCCTGGCACCACAGTTCCTCGCCGCGGGCGATGGCGGGGAGGTGGCGGGCCTGCTGTTCGGGGGTGCCGTAGGCGATCAGGGTGGGGGCGAGGAGGTTCTCGCCGATGTGGCCGACACGGCCGGGTGCGCGCAGCGCCGCGTACTCCTCGGCCCAGACGACCTGGCCGGTGAGGGAGAGCCGCTGCTGTCCGTAGGTCCCGGCGGGCAGGTCCCAGCCCGTGCCGATCCAGCCGCCGCGGCCGAGTTCCCGTTCCCAGGCGCGGCGGGTGGCCACCTCCTGGTGCTCGCTGCCGGGCCCGCCGAGGCCGACGGCCCGTTCGTAGGGGCCCGTGAGGTGCTGTGCGAGCCAGGCGCGGGCGCGGGAGCGCAGTTCCCCGTCCTCGGTCCCGAAGCTGAAGTCCACCGGGTTCCCTTCACGCGTTGGGGCGGTCCTTGGCGGCCGCCGCCCTTGCCATGGCCTCCAGTTGCGCGAGCATCGGCATCGGGTCGGTGCCGACGGTGCCGGGCAGGAAGTCGGCGATCTTCTCGGGGGTCCAGGAGCCTTCTGCGTAGCCGGCGCGCAGTTCGCGGGGCTGCGCCCAGACGGCGATCTTGGGTCCGGCGATCGTGTAGACCTGCCCGGTGATGCCCTCGTCCTTGGCGCGGTCGCTGAGGAGGTAGGTGACGAGGGCGGCGACGTCCTCGGGCTCGCCGATCTCCTTGAGTTCCATGGGGACGTTCGCGGACATGCGGGTGCGGGCGACGGGGGCGACGGCGTTGGCGGTGACCCCGTACTTGTGGAGGCCGAGGGCGGCGCTGCGGACGAGGGAGATGATCCCGCCCTTGGCGGCGCTGTAGTTGGCCTGGGCGACGGAGCCCTGGTGGTTGCCGCTGGTGAAGCCGATGAGGGTGCCGGTGCCCTGCTTGCGCATGACGGCGGAGGCGGCCCGGAAGACGGTGAAGGTGCCCTTGAGGTGGGTGGCGACGACCGGGTCCCATTCGGCTTCGGACATGTTGAACAGCATCCGTTCGCGCAGGATGCCGGCGACGCAGACGACGCCGTCGATGCGTCCGTACTGGGCGAGGGCGGTGTCGACGATGCGCTGTCCGCCCTCCATCGTGGAGATGTCGTCCGCGACGGCGACGGCCTGCCCTCCGGCGGCGGTGATCTCCTTGACCACGGCCTCGGCGACCTCGCTGGTGGGCTCGCCGCCCTCGATCCCGACGCCGTAGTCGTTGACGACGACCCGGGCGCCCTCGGCGGCGGCGGCGAGTGCCACGGCCCGCCCGATGCCCCGGCCCGCGCCGGTGACGGCGACGACCTTGCCTGCCAAGAAGTTCCCCACGTCCGGCCCCTTCCCGCGATTTCTGACGGTCCGTTAGATTCTATGACCAGTCAGATCCCTTCGCACAAGCCCCCGTTGCCCTCCGCACCGTCAGGAGCTGATGAAAGCCATGAGCAGCCTGCCCGCCGAGTTCCACGAGATCGCCAAGCGCGTCAACAACTGGGGCCGCTGGGGCGCCGACGACGAGATCGGCACCCTGAACCTGATCACCGGTGAGGTCGTCCGGGCCGCCGCCGCCGAGGTCCGCACGGGCCGGCGCGTCCCGCTCGCCCTGCCGCTCAAGGAGGACGGGGTGCAGGCCGGGTTGATCCCCGGGCGGATCAACCCGCTGCACACGATGGTCCAGATCAACCAGGAGCTGTTCGGGCCGGGCACGGTGGCCTGCAGCGACGACGCCGTGACGATGGGGCTCCAGTCGGCCACCCACTGGGACGCGCTGACGCACGTCTCCCACTCCGGGCGGATCTACAACGGCCGCCCGGCGTCCACGATCACCGCGCACGCGCGCGCCGAGTTCAGCGGCATCGACAAGGCCACCCCCATCGTCTCGCGCGGGGTCCTCCTCGACGTCGCCCGCGCGAAGGGCCTGGACCGGCTGCCCGGGGACCACGCCGTCACGCCGGAGGACCTGGCGGAGGCGGAGGAGTTCGCGGGGGTGGAGGTCCGCGCGGGCGACATCGTCCTCGTCCGCACCGGCCAGATCCAGACCTACCTGGCGGGCGACCGGCACGGCTACGGCTTCCCGTCCCCCGGGCTCTCGGTGCGCACCCCGCAGTGGTTCCACGCCCGCGACGTGGCGGCGGTCGCGAACGACACCCTGACCTTCGAGATCTTCCCGCCGGAGATCGAGAACCTGTGGCTGCCGGTGCACGCCCTCGACCTGGTCGAGATGGGCATGCACCAGGGCCAGAACTGGAACCTGGAGGGACTGTCCACAGCCTGTGCGGAAGCCGGGCGGTACTCCTTCCTCCTCTCCGCGATGCCGGAACCCTTCGTCGGCGGCACCGGCACCCCGGTGGCCCCGGTGGCGATCCTCTGACCGCTCCTCCCGCCCGCGGCCGATATTCCGTGGTGCACGGCGGCGGCGGGCCCTATCGTCCCGGCACGTGACCAACTGGACAGAGATCGAAGCCGCCGGCTGCCCCGCGCCCGCCGACCGCCCCCTGGAAGAACTGGTACGAGAGCTCGCCGAGGCCCTGGCGGACCCCGATCCGCGGATCCGGGACGGCGCCCCGTACTCCGTCCTCGCGTCCTGGATAGCGGGCGGGGTGATCGGCGCGCCCCGGCGGCTGGAGCTGGGCGACGAGATGGCCGCCCGCTTCCGCCACCCGCAGGTCCAGGCCCGCACCTTCGCCCCGCTCGTCCTCGACATGCTCGTGACCAGGGGGGACTTCAGGGCCGGCTGGGTGGACGCGTTCGAGCGCTGGTACCCGGCGGAGGAGGACCTGCGCGGCCACGACGCGGAGCTGGGCTGGCTCCACGCCGTCGCGCACGGGGCCGACCTGCTGGGCACGCTCGGAGGCCACCCCGAGGTGGACCCGGCGCGGATGCTGCGCCTGGCCGCGGCCCGGCTGACGGCGCCCACCGTCCACGTGTACGACCAGCTGGAGGACGACCGGCTGGCGCGGGGCGTCGCTCGCGTCCTGACCCGGCCGGACCTGAGCGAGGACGACGCGACGGCCTGGCTGGACCCGATCGCCGCCGCGTTCGGCGCCGACAGCATCAGCACCCCGGTCCCCGCCCACATCAGCAACTGCCTGCGCACTCTGCGCCTGCTCTACGTCCTCGCGGACCGCGGGGCCCGCCCGGACCAGACGTCACCCCTCACGCCCCTCCGCCACCGCGAGGCGGTCAAGTCCCGGCTCGCCGACACCCTCGACCGCATCGTCAGACGCTGAGCCCGCGCGGGGCGCGGTCACCGCGGGGACGGGCATGATCGGACCCCACACCATCACCGGGCCGACAGCCAACGCAGGCGGCACCGCTTTCCAGACGGATTTCAACTGTCGCCGCTCGCATTTCGGCCACGCCTTCCCACCAACCCGTTTCTCCTTTGGTACTTACGGGATCCGACAGGTAGACATGGCATCGGTCAAAGCGATCGATTCCCTGGGGGCGGGGCAGAAGTGACCGACCACGTTCCGATCAATCCGTGCACGATCCCGCAGTTCACGGGTGACCTGGACGCGTTGGAGCAGGACAAGAACGCGATCACGGCCGCCGCGGGGACCTTCCGGGACGCGGGGTCGAACGTGGACTCCGAGTTCCAGGGCCTGTCGGCGTTCTACTCGGCGCCGGAGGCGGCGCAGTTGTTCGCGACGACGAAGCCGGTGAAGACGGACAGTGATTTCTTCGCGGACCAGCTGGAGTCGGCGGCGACGGCGCTGGGTGAGTACATCACCGAGGCGCGGCCGATCGTGGCGCGGCTGAAGGAGTTGCAGGCGAAGGCCTCGACGTTCAGTAACAAGATCAGTGGGGACAAGCACTGGAAGGACGACGGGGACAAGATCGATGAGAACAACGATCTGATCCACGACGTCAACGCGGCCGTTTCCGCGTTCTGGGCGGCCGAGCGGACCTGTGCGAACAAGATCCGCGCCTTGTACTGCGCCCCGCCGCTGACCGCGGACGATGGTTCGCACGGGGCGAACATGTACGGGTACAAGGGCGATGACCTGTAACAAGGCGCAGGATCTGCCGTGGGGTTCGCAGCTGGAGGAGACGCACCGGGCCTGGGAGGTCGGGTACTGGGTCAAGTCGTTCGTCTGGGACGGTCTGATCGTCGACGGGATCTGGGGCACGATCCGCGGCCTCGGCACTCTCGTCGGCGTCGACGGCCTGAAGGCCGCAGGCCAGGCGTGGACCGGGCTGGCGAAGCTCGCTACAGGGCTGGCCCTGACCACCTACCCGGGCGTCGGCACCGCGTTCTGGATGGCAGACGACAAGCAGCTCCCCTCGTGGCTGCGTGACTCACGCACCGCGATGAAGGAGACCGGCAAGGCGCTGGTCGCCTGGGACGAGTGGGGCAAGAACCCGGCGCGCGCGGCGGGCGCGGTCACCTTCAACGTCCTGACCACCGTGTTCACCGGCGGCGCCGGTACGGCGACCAAGGCGGGCACCGTCGCGAAGGTCATCAGCGTGGCCGGCAAGGCCGGCCGCCTCATCGACCCGATCACCTACATCGGCAAGGCCGGCTCCCTCGCGAAACTGAAAGTCGGGGAGCTGTTCGCGAACCTCGGGAAAGTCGACGGCGCGTTCCCGAAGATCGACGACGTGATCTGGAAGGACCTCCCGAAGGCCGACGCCCCCGGGATCACCTTCCCGCACCCGGACGACGGTCCGCCTCCCCGACGACGCGCTCGGCCGCCCGCAGTACTTCGACAAGACCACGAACCAGCTCCTGGACCACAACGGCCTGCCCAAGCAGGACCTCACCGGCGTCCCCAAGGGCGTCGACCACCCCCTGGCCGAGATCCCCAAGCACGAAAAGGTCCCGGTCAGCGTCGGAGCCCACGCCGCCGACGTCACCTCCCACACCCCCGGCGGCGCAGCCGACCACACTGCGGGCGGCGTGGCGGACAACGGCGCCCACAACAGCCACACCGAACCCGGGAGCAGCACAGACACCGGCGGCCACGGCGGTCACAACGGCACGGACACCACCCCCACAGGCGGCCACGGCGACACCCCCTCCACCGGCGGCGGCCACGACACGCCCTCGACAGGCGGCGGCCACGACGGCCCGACCGTTCCCCGCCAGGGCGCCGACCCGATCAGTGGCGGCGATCTCCCTTCGGGTGGCCATGGCGACCCGAAGGAGACCAGCGGGCCCGCAGGCTGGGAGCAGGCGCAAGGATCAGGCCCTCTCGAACGCGGAGGGGCGTTGGAGCAGCAAATCGGGGAGCAGATTCGGGGCACCACGACCAAACACAGCGATCTTCCCGCAATCCTGGAGACGCTGGAAAATCATCCCGCCGGCCGCGAGATGGCAGACACCATTGCCTCGGGTCGCTTCAAGGACTCCCAAGGATTCGGGTACGTGGTCTCGAACCTGTCTCGCCCGGACGAAGCATCTGGCTGCCTTGAGCAGATTCGCCTGGCCAACCGACTGCACGAACAGGGATTCACCGACCTCTCATTCGAAATCAAGCAGGACGGGCATGAGATCAAGCCCGGGGTGTTCACCGGCCCAAAGACTGACCTTGACCTGATGGCGCGAGAGGCAGACGGCACGGTTCACGGTTGGCAGTTCAAGGACATGACCGGACCCAAGTCGCCAGATGAGCCAGCCAAGGTTGTCCGTAACATTTTCAAGAGCATGCATCAACTCATCGACTCCCATGCGGATGTCCAGACCTTCGTGGTCGAAACGAAGGCGTCGAAGGCTGAGATACTGACGCAGATCGACCGAATTCAGGAACGGTTCGACGCGAAGAACGTTCAGTTCGTCATCCGCACGCCGGACGGGGTCATCTTCGTCCCTCGTGACGGTCACTTCACGCCGGAGGTAGCGCCGTGATCGCCAGTACGCCCGTTGCCCGGTGGACCTGGGGCAGGGATACGGACACTGCCGATTCCATCCTGAGCTGCCTCACCGACCTGGTGGCCGCTCACACGGTCCTTGTCGAGCACCGGTTGGCCGTGGGCGAGACGACCGTACATCTGGCCGTTCCAGAGTGGGGAAGTCCGCAAAACTACCTCTTCGAGGGCGACCTCACGCTGCCCGCAGGGCGGAAAGAGGAGCAGACCGCCGAACTCCTCGCCAGGCAGATCCGGCAGGTAGTTCGCCCCGGTCGCATCGGATCCGTCGACGCCCAGGCGATCTGCTCGGGGATGCGTGATGGCGAGACGAGCGGTTTGGAAACGGGCATGTTCCTCCTGGGAGCCTCCGCATTCGACGGGTTCGTCACCGTTGAGCTGATCACGTACTCGGACATCTGGATGAGCCATGACCTCAAGGGGCACCCTCAGCCCACCCTCCGTGACGCGAACGCGCCGAGGCTGTCAGCAGCCCTCCTAAAGCTTGCCGAGATCCTCGACTCGGAGACGGACCCGGAAGAGCCCACCTACTTCGGCAAGGCGACAGAGACGGGCGTCGAGAACTTCTTCGGCAGTGACGGGCGCGCCTCCGACGTGTGGGCCAGCTACGAAATTCCCTATAGGAAGCGAGCCTTCCGCAACGCCGCCGCCTTCGATGCCGTGTACAAGCGCTCTGCCACTGGCCCGGTACAGTGCATGCCCGTTTCTAACGAGCACGAAGTGGTCGTGGGGTACGCATGGGCCTCTGACGGCGAGGGGGCAGCGAGCTTCGAACCGCGAGACGCCGTCGGTGAGGAGGGGATCGAGGCGGGTCACCTCTGGTTGGAGCGCTTGAACGCCGCCTATGCGCGTGGGCTACCCCCTTCACAGGCTCTCGCCGAACTCGCTGGGCGGATGACGGGCGACGAGCCCTGGACTCTGGATCTGACCTCTCTTCGGGAGCTTGCGAGCGAGGACCCACCTGCCCGGTGATCACGTCCGAACCGCGGGCGACTGATTCCGAGAGCAGCCTTCCAGCGCCCGTCTCGGGCGGGAGCATCCACGGCGAGCGGCACTCCGGGGCCAGCGACTCTGCTCTTCAACCTCGCCGCCAGTCGCGTTCAGCTGGGCTGCCAGGAGGAGCATCCGGAGGCGGAGCCGCTGGTGTCGCTCGGCAGAGCGACCCTCGACGTAGGACAGGCAGTCGAGGAACGTACGCAGCAACGCAATACTGCCCGACTCCTGCCTCACTATGACATCCACGACGCCTCCTACCCTTTCGATCTATTTCGCGCCATGCGGCGTGAGCAGCCGGGCCCGGTGGGTGAACCCGCACGCCAGGGCCAGAAGAATCGCTGCCCTGCACACCGAGACGCGTACGCCTGTACGAGACGGCCGGGGCCAGTGGGGCCGGGCGACAGAGCCGGCAGGCAGACAAAGAGCCTAGAGCGACCTATTACCGCCTTCATGCGACGCACGACCCTCGGAAGGATGGTCCCGACAATCCGGGCCGCTCCTCACCCAGGGGCCGCCCTCCGGTCGCCGATGCAGAGGGGAACCACCATGTCAGCGCGCAAGACCCTGGCGATCATGACCGCCACCGCGGCCCTGATCGCGGGCCCCGTCCTGTCCGCCCACGCCTCGACCGCCACCCCGACCGACCAGCAGACCGCCTACGCCGCGCAGGCGCGGACCGCCGGCCTCTCCGACCGGCAGGCCGGGGAGCTCCAGCGCCGGGTCGACGCCGAGACCGCGCGGGATCCGCAGGCCCGCCAGATCTCCGCGAACCGGCTCACCACCGCCGGCGGCACGGTGACCGTCGCCGTTCCCGGCCGCGCCGAGACCCGTGACCTCGCCTCCCCCGAAACGGCTCTGGCCTGCAACAACGGCCACCTGTGCATCGTCGACGGGCGCGGCTACTCCTACGACTACTACCAGTGCGGCTACTACAGCTTCGACGGCGTCGGCAACGGCACGTTCAACAACAACCAGACCTCCGGCACCCGGGCCCGCTTCTACAACTCCGACGGCAGCGAGCGCTGGTCGAACGTGGCCAAGTCCACCGGCACGGCCTCCTGGACCCCGGTCTTCTACATCCGCCCCTGCTGACCCGTCCCCTCGCCGGCGTCCCCGCCCCACCCCGGGCGGGGGCGCCTCCCCGCGCCGCGGGCCTCACTCCCGCGCCCCTGCCACGAAGCCGAACCAGACGACCTTGACGCAGTCCCCCCGGGACACCGCCGCCCAGTCGTCGGCACAGGCGGCGACGAGCCCGAGCCCACGACCGCGGGTGTCGAGGAGCCCGGGGCTCACGCCCTGCGGCCGCCGCTCGGGCGCGCAGTCGTAGACGTGGACGGTGACCCGCCGGTCCCCCAGCACGACCTCGACGGCGATCTCGGGGCTGTCGGTGTGCCGGTAGGCGTTGGTCACCACCTCGGACGCGCAGAGCCGCGCCCGCTCCTCCAACTCCCGGTACCCGGCCGCGCGCAGCACGGACACCACCCAGTCCCGCGCGATCCGCGGCGTGTCGGCCCGGCTCGGCGCGGCCATCCGGTAGACCAGCGGCCGCCCGGGGGCGGGTACGGCCTGACGTACGGCACTCGTGTCCATCGCAGCTGTCTCCCAACGGGTACGACTCCGAACCCACAACCCGCAACCCGTGTCCCTGGCTCATCGCTCGCCCCAACAGGGGTGCGGAGAGCTGCACTTCGGGTGCGACTCGGCTTCCGACCCGGAACGTAGGGCACAACATTGGGACGGCGCAACATTGGTACGTCCGTACCATCCGATCGGGTGGACCTGTACCGAAAGGAGCGGCACACTCGTTCCCGACGAAAGAGGGAGCCGATGCCGCCGAGGAGCCATCCGACCGCCCGACAACGGCGGTTGGGCGCCGAGCTGCGCAAACTGCGCGAGAAGGCGGGAATGAACGGCGCGACCGCAGCCGCCTACCTGGGCGGCGAACGCGCCCAGATCAGCCACATCGAATCAGGACGCTACGGAGTCAGCGACGAACGCGTCCGCCGCCTGGCCGCCCACTACTCCGCGACGGACAAACACCTCGTCGACGCCCTCGCCGCCATGGCCGAAGAGCGCACGAGGGGATGGTGGGACGAGTACCGCGGACGCCTGTCGCCGGGTTTCCTCGACGTGGCCGAACTCGAGTTCCATGCCACCCACCTCCGGGTCATCCAGATGCTGCACATCCCGGGCCAGCTCCAGACCGAGGCATACGCCCGCAGCCTGATCCGCAGCGGAATGTCCGACCTGCCCGCGAGCGAACTGATCACCCGGGTCGAGCACCGGACGAGGCGCCGGGCCATCTTCGACCGCCCCCACCCCACGCCGTTCGAGGCGTTCGTCCACGAGGCCGCCCTGCGGATGCGGTACTGCGACGCCGACGTCATGCGGGAACAGCTCGCGTTCCTGGACGAGGTCTCCCGCTGGCCTTCCGTCACCGTCCGCCTCGTCCCCTTCGACCGGCAGATCACCGGATCCGTGCACTCGATGCTCTACGCGGGCGGCGCCATTCCGGCGCTCGACACCGTCCAGATCGACAGCGCTTTCGACGGCGGCTTCCTGGACGCAGAGGCTCAGCTCACCAAGTACCGGGGGTTGCTCGAATCCATCGAGTCGATCGCGCTCGGGCCGGAAGAGTCGAGACAACACATTCACCGCATCGCTCAGGAAGTGTGAGTCAAGGCGCATGACCGACGGAATCAACTGGCAGAAGTCCTCGTTCTCGGGACCGGACGACAATCAGAGCTGCGTTGAGCTGGCGCCCGTCGCCGGCGTGATCAAGATGCGGGAGAGCGACGATCCGAACGTGATCGTGACCACGAGCGTGGAGAAGCTGCGCGCGTTCATCCTCGGCGTCAAGGCCGGCGAGTTCGATCACCTGATCTGACGATTCCCCACCGCGAGCGCCCCCCGTCCGAGCAGGTGGGGGGCGCTCGGCACATCCCGGCACAACTTTGGGACGTCGCACTGTTGCGACGTCCCTCGTCGTGACGCTACCGTCGCCGTGCGTCACAAGCAGCGCGGCCCGCCAGGCCGCAGCCGTGCCGCAACTCCCGCCGACTTTGCGCCAGTTGGCGGGAGTCTCACCGCTGCCCCATTCCGGGCCCGCCGGAGGGAGTGGCGATACCCCGCGTCGGCAGGAGAGCCGCACATGCACGCGCACCGCCACACCCGCGCCCGCGCCCGCGCCCGCGCCCACACGATGACCCTCCGCACCGGCTATTGGTTCGAGGCCCTCTGCCATCGGGACGCCTACGACGCACCCCCCGAACTGCTCTACCGCGTCATGCTGGACACCCCCGAGCACGCCATCCGCCTGATCCGCCTCCAGATCCGGACCACGCAACCCTTCGCCCTGACCCCCGACGAAGTCACCCGCGCCCTCGCCTGGGCCGACGGCGGCGGCCGGATCGAGGCCCTGGCCGCCCTCCACCGCGGCGAACCCGCCGGCTTCAGCATCGTGCTGCGCGACGGCTCCCGCCCCGAATGGCGCGTACGTCCCGTCCGGCACCTCGCCCTCACCACCGCCCACCGCCCGGCCCGCTGACACAGGGCCCGCCTAACGTGGCCCCCATGGCAGAACTGAGAGGAACCGCGTACGGGTTCCTGGTCGCCGGGCGACCGGAGGCCGGGGAGTTGGCCCGGGTGCTCGGAGCGGCGCTCGGGGTGGGCGCCGCCGGTGTGGAGGTCGGGCCCGAAGGAGAGAGCGACGGCTGGCGGTGGGACACCCCCGTCCAGTGCGGGATCCGGTGGTACGCGCGGGGCGACCTCCCGTGCTCCCTGGAGGTGTACGCGGGCCCCGCCGTCCCCCGGGCGCCCGGCACCGCCGAGGTGGGCCGGGCCCTGGCGCGCGGGCTGGGCATGACCGTACTGACCGACTTCGGTGACGTCCTGCCCTGGATCGCCCGGGTGCTGACCCCCACCGGCGGGGAGACCTTCGCACGCGTCGAGGAGCCCGACGACCCCGGGGAGGACGGGGAGGACTGGGCAGGTCGGGTGACGGCCGCACAGGCCCGGGTCGACGCCTTCCCGCACGCCGGGGCGCACGGGCTGCCCGAGCTGGTCCGGGCGGCGCCGGCCGCACCGGCCGGTACCGACCGGCGGCTGTGGGGCTGGGCCGACCTGATCTGCCGCATGGAGGCCGACTGGCCGCCCCTGCGCTGGTACGGACTGGACGAGTACCGCGAGGGCCTCGCGGGCCGGGACGGGCTGGCGGACCTGGAAGGGGATCCGGAACTGGAAGCGCTCGACGCGCGGTTCCGGGCCGTGACCGTGGCGGACGGCGGCGAGGAGATCGGCCCCGGACCGGCGGCCGGCGCCTGGTACTGGCACCGGCGCCCCGCGGTCCTGCCCTGGCGGGTGCTGCCGCCCGCCGACCCGGAGGCCGCCGACCGGCTGTGGGAGTGGGTACGGGAGGGCGCCGGGGCCCACGGCGGCACCGACATGGCCGGGCTCGACCTCGGCGGGGCGGTTCTGGACGGCGCCGACTTCGCGGAGTCCTGGTTCGCCGGGACCCGGCTCGCCGGCGCGCGGCTGGTCGGCACCGACTTCTACCGCGCCCACCTCGCCGGGGCCGACCTCAGCGGCGCCGACGCCACCGGGGCCTGTTTCGTACGGGCCGACCTGGACGGGGCCGACCTCCGCGGAGCCGTCCTCGACGGGGCCGACCTCGTCCGGGCGGAGCTCTACGGCACCGACGCGCGCGGGGCCCGCCTGCGCGGCGCCCGCATCCTCGGCGCCTCACTGCTGGACACCGACCTGCGCGGGGCGGACCTCAGCGGCGCGGAGGTACGGGAGAACTCCTTCCGCGTGCTCCTGGACGACTCCACCCACGTGGCGGGCCTGACGGGAACGGTGTTCGGCCCGGCCACCCTCGCCACCCCGGACGGCACCCGACACCCTCTGGGCGGGCAGGACTTGGAGGACTGGCTCCGCGCCCGCGGCGGCGACGTACAGGTCATCACCCCCGGCGCCCCGAACCGCCGGCCGCCCGGCGGTGATGGTGGTGGGCGTGGGTGAGGGGGCACGATCGGACACCCCGCCGCCACCGGACCGTCGCGCACCCAGGCCGACTAGACCCGCGCCCCGCGACAGACTATTTTCGGCCACACCTCCTCACCGGCCCGTTTCCTCTTTGCCGTTGACCGGATCCGGCCGGTAGACATGAACGCGGGCAGTTGAGCGATTCCTGGGGGCGGGGCAGAAGTGACGGATCACGTTCCGATCAATCCGTGCACGATTCCGCAGTTCACGGGTGACCTTGAGGCGTTGGAGCAGGACAAGAACGCGATCACGACGGCGGCGGGGACGTTCCGTGACGCGGGATCGAATGTGGACTCCGAGTTCCAGGGTCTGTCGGCGTTCTACTCGGCGCCGGAGGCGGCGCAGTTGTTCGCGACGACGAAGCCGGTGAAGACGGACAGTGATTTC
This sequence comes from Streptomyces sp. AB3(2024), assembly GCF_041862025.1. Classification (NCBI taxonomy): domain Bacteria; kingdom Bacillati; phylum Actinomycetota; class Actinomycetes; order Kitasatosporales; family Streptomycetaceae; genus Streptomyces; species Streptomyces sp. AB3(2024). Next base: position 33 of record NZ_JBGWAB010000109.1, on the reverse strand, counting down.
TTCGCCGATCAGCTGGAGTCGGCGGCGACGGCG
>NZ_JBGWAB010000108.1:0-28941 GCF_041862025.1 Streptomyces sp. AB3(2024) | reverse complement strand
CCTCAAACGCCGGCGGGGCTGGAAGATCCAGCCCCGCCGGCGTTTGAGGCGCGGGGGTCCGGGGGCGGCGCCCCCGAAGGGTCCGGGCGGAGCCCGGGGAACGGGGGAAGGGCGGGTAGGGGACCAGCCCCGCGCAGCGGCAACGCACCCGTACGCGACGGCCGACACCGGCCACGGGCAGCGGCCCCGCCCGGCAGGCCGCCGGACGGAGTCCGGCGCAGCGCCGCGAAGCCCGGGAAGCGCGCCAGCGCTGAGCGGTGCGAGCTGCGCGTCAAGAAGGGGAAAGAATGCGCGGCGTCAGCGCCCCGCACGGCAGGAGTTCGACCTCCGAGCCCGCGTCGCGGAGGTCGGTGAGGACGAGTTCGTCGTACATGAGGAGTCCCGACTGCTCCGGCCAGACGATGGCCCACAGCCACAGCCCGCGCGCCTCGCCCGCGAACACCGCCCGGTCGTCCGGCGCCCCGCTGACGTGCCACAGCGGCGTCGGCCGCCCCGCGGCGACCACCTTGGCGTGCGGCGGGGCGGAGACCTTCATGTACGGGCCCGGGTCGGGGGCGTCGATGCCCGCGAAGCGGGAGCCCAGCCCCACGCCCAGTTCCTCCGCGATCAGCAGCAGCTCACCGATGCCGCCCAGCGGCCCCGGCCCGGAGCAGGCCACGGCGGTGGCCCGGCCCCCGCTGCGGTCGTCACCGGCGGTCGCGACCCCGGTGAACAGCCACCCCACGGGCAGCGGCCACGGCATCCAGACGGGCACCTGCGCCCGGTTCACCACCACGCCGAGACCCTCGACGCTCGGTGGGATGACAGGCTGTAGCGGATGGACTGCGCCGTGCACCGCGCACTGCCAGGAGTCGGCGAAAAGACCGGGCGCTCGGACCCGGCCACCGCACTTCGGGCAACTCGGTTCGCCCCTCATAAGAAGCACGCTCCTCCCCGCCCGGCGCGCCGTCAAGACACGATCACCCGTCCGGATGTCATCCGTACCCGCGGGCGCGCCGGTCAGTCCAGTGCGACGGCCGTACGCAGAGGGTCCCGCAGATCGGTGCCGCGCGCGAGCCAGCGTTCCTGGAGGGCCGCCGCGCCGTGCACCCGCTTCCAGGCGGCCTCGTTCGCCGTCATCGGGAGGAGGGGGAGGAAGCGGACGGGATCCATGGGCTCGTCCAGTTCGAGGTCCTCGACGAGTCCGCCCGGCTCGGCGACGAGGACCGAGCTGAACGCGGCCCCCTCCCACAGTGGTTCGCCCACGTCCAGGGAGGCGCCGGGGGCCACGATCAGCCCCTCCACCATCGGGGAGGCGGCCAGGACCGCGAGCGGGCGCAGGAGTTTGTCGGTCGGGGCCAGGCCCGCCCGCACGGTGAGCACCAGCTCGGCGCGCGGGCCGCGCACCGGGTCGGCGACCACGGCGGTCGGGTCGGTCATCGGGTGTGCGGACATCCCGAGGGTCGCGTACCGGACGAGGTCGCCCTCGGCGAAGCGGAGTACCTCGATGCGGTCGGTGCCCAGGAAGGTGACGGCGGCGCGGGCGTCGGGTTCGCCGAACGCGTTGCGCAGCCGGGCCTCGACGAGGGCCAGAATTTCTGCCATGGAGCGAGCATAGAACTCCTATCCACCGGGTAAAGGGCGGCTCTTGACCATCCGTCGGCTGATAGTGTTGACAGCTGGTCGGGGGCGCGCGCAGTAGCGTGTTTCGGTGCTCCGGCGACAGGACGTCCCTCACGGGGGACCGGCCGGAGGAGGTGGGGCTGCGATGGATCGAAGTCGATCGTGCAGTACCGATCGCTCTTCCGCTTCTGTGCAGGGCGCGTCCGGCCCCCTTTGATCTTCTGATCAGCAGAAGAGCGACGGCAGAACTTCTGTCCTCCGTCCTGTTTCCCTCCGTCCGCCCGGGTCTGCCCACCCGCGCCCGGAGGGCCTCCCACCCGTACGGTCCGCAGCCGTGCGCGCGAAGGAGCCTGCCATGTCGATGCTGCCCTACCTCCGTGCCGCCGTCCGTCCGGCCCTGCGCCGGTCCACGCCCGTCCAGCCCGGCTACGACACCACCCGCGACCCCTCCGCCAGCAGTGCGGTGGTCGACTGCGCCGTGTACCGCGACGGCCGGCGCGACCCCCTGGAGCCGGGCCGCGGCTGTCTGACGCCGCGTGAGGCGATGCGCCGGGTCCGCGAGGGCGGCGGTTTCGCCTGGATCGGACTGCACGAGCCCACCGAGGCGGAGTTCGCGGGGATCGCCGCCACCTTCGGCCTGCACCCGCTGGCCGTGGAGGACGCGGTGCACGCGCACCAGCGGCCGAAGCTGGAGCGCTACGACGACACGCTCTTCACCGTCTTCAAGACGATCCACTACGTGGAGCACGCCGAACTCACCGCCACCAGCGAGGTGGTGGAGACCGGCGAGGTGATGTGCTTCACCGGCCCCGACTTCGTCATCACCGTCCGGCACGGCGGCCAGGGGTCGCTGCGCGGCCTGCGCCACCGCCTCCAGGGCGACCCGGAGCTGCTCTCGCGGGGCCCCTCGGCCGTCCTGCACTCGATCGCCGACCACGTGGTCGACGGCTACATCGCGGTGGCGGCGGCGGTCCAGGACGACATCGACGAGGTGGAGAGCGCGGTCTTCGCCGCCCCCGCCAAGGGCGTCAGCCGGGGCGGCGACGCGGGCCGGATCTACCAGCTCAAGCGCGAGGTGCTGGAGTTCAAGCGGGCGGTCTCCCCGCTGCTGCGGCCGATGGAGCTGCTGAGCGAGCGGCCCATGCGGCTGGTGGACCCGGACATCCAGAAGTACTTCCGCGACGTGGCCGACCACCTCGCGCGGGTCCACGAGCAGGTCATCGGCTTCGACGAGCTGCTGAACTCGATCCTCCAGGCGAACCTGGCCCAGGCCTCCGTCGCCCAGAACGAGGACATGCGCAAGATCACCTCGTGGGCGGCGATCATCGCCGTGCCGACGATGATCTGCGGGGTGTACGGGATGAACTTCGACCACATGCCGGAGCTTCACTGGCGCTACGGCTACCCGATCGTGATGGTCACGATCGTCGGCAGCTGCTTCGCCATCCACCGGACACTCCGCCGCAACGGCTGGCTGTAGGCACCCCGGGGCGGACCCCCTAACCTGTGCGCATGACTCTCAGCGCACTCGACCTGGCCCTCGTCGAGGAGGCCTCCAAGAAGTCCGGCCTGATCTGGGTCCGCGGCGCGGGCGCCGACCGGGCCCTGTGGCACGCCTGGGTGGACGGCGCGGCGCACGTGCTCGGTGACGGTCCCGGCGAGCAGCCCTTCCCGGGACTCACCGACGGTGCCGCCGCCGAGGTGACGGTGCGCAGCAAGGACAAGGGCGGCCGGCTCGTCGCCTGGACGGCGGCCGTACGGGAGCTCGTACCCGGCAGCGCGTCGTGGGAGGCCGCCGTCTCCGAGCTGAAGGGCAAGCGGCTGAACGCGCCCGACTCGGAGCGGATGACCGAGCGCTGGGCCCGCGAGTGCCGCCTGCTGCGCCTGGAGCCCGTGGCGGTCGCCGACGGGCTGCCCGACGGGTCGCAGGCCGCGGCCCCGCTGCCCTCCCCCGCGATCACGCGCAGGCCCGTCCCGGCGGGGCTGCCGAAGCTGCTGCTGAAGCGGAAGAAGGCCAAGCGCTGAGGAAGGCCGAGCGCTGAAAGCGGGCCCGGTAGCGAGAGCGGGCTCAGCCGGAGCCCGGGTCGGAGCCCTGGCCCGAGCCCTGGCTCTTCGACGGGGACGGGCCTGCGGTGCCGGTGCCGCTCCCGGTTCCCGAGCCCGAGCCGGTGCCCTTGCCCGTGCCGGTTCCCTTGCCCGTGCCGGTTCCCGTGTCCTTGCCGTCCTTGGTGGTCGGCAGCTGCGAGCCGTAGTCCACGGTCTGGTCCTGTGTGGGCGCCTCCAGCGGGAAGGGCTTGCCCCATTCGGAGAGCTCCACCCGGCCCGCGCCGCCCGCGCGTTCCATCAGCAGCGGGTACGGGGTCCCCTCCAGGGACACCGTCAGCTTGCCGCTCTTGCCCGCGTCCGCCGAGATCGGCACCGCACGGGTCCGCCCGACCGTGGTGTAGGCGCCCTTGGTGAGCTTGCCCTGCAGGCCGAGCAGACCGTCCAGCAGCACGCGCATGTCGGTGAACCCGCGGAACTGCCTGTACGAGGGGTCGTTCTCGGGCACCTTGACGAACTTGTCGCCGAGCTTGCCCGCCGAGTCCGACTTGCCCCAGAAGGCCGCGCCGGCCTTCAGGTAGAGCTGCTCGCCGACCCGCAGCAGCTGGAAGGTGTCGTTCTGGGACTTCACCTCGCCGGAGCCGCCGTCGGCCTTCAGCCGCATGTCGAGGGTGAAGGTCTTGCCCCCGGTGACCAGGCTCCCGGAGAGGTGCACCGAGGCCGCGGCGGTGGCGGCCGCCTTCGACTGGCCCTCGATCTTGTCCGCGCCGAGCTTGCCGATCCCGTTCGTGCCCTTGTCGGGGTCCTCCGCCTTGCCGCCGCAGCCCGTCGCGGTGACGGCAAGACCCGCGCACAGGGCACCGACGAAGGCGGCCCGGCGCAGTCGTGCGGCGGGGGTGTAGGGGGTCACGGGCAGGTGCCTCTCGTCGGGGGTCTGCGGGCAGCAGGCAGCGTACCCGCCGCCGGGGGCACCCCCACGGGACCCCCGGGCGGACGGCCCCACCAGGACGCCTTCCCGCGGCACGGGCTAGCCTGAGGCACGGCATGACCGGTGATGGACGCTCTAGGAGGCGCTCGGATGGCTGCAGGCGCCCCGCGGATCTTCGTCTCGCATCTGTCGGGTGTGCCCGTCTTCGATCCCAACGGCGACCAGGTGGGCCGCGTCCGCGACCTCGTCGCGATGCTGCGCGTGGGCGGCCGGCCGCCCCGGCTGCTGGGTCTGGTGGTCGAGGTCGTCAGCCGTCGCCGGATCTTCCTGCCCATGACCCGGGTGACGGGCGTGGAGTCCGGACAGGTCATCACCACCGGCGTGATCAACATGCGGCGCTTCGAACAGCGCCCGACCGAGCGGCTGGTCCTCGGCGAGCTGCTGGACCGCCGGGTGACGCTCGTGGCCACCGGCGAGGAGGCCACCGTGCTGGACGTGGCCATCCAGCAGCTCCCGGCCCGCCGCGACTGGGAGATCGACCGGATCTTCGTGCGCAAGGGCAAGGGCGGCGCGCTGCGCCGCCGGGGCGAGACCCTGACCGTCGAATGGTCGGCGGTGACCGGCTTCTCGCTGGAGGAACACGGGCAGGGCGCCGAGAACCTGGTCGCCACCTTCGAACAGATGCGCCCCGCCGACCTGGCGAACGTCCTGCACCACCTGACGCCGAAGCGGCGCGCCGAGGTGGCCAACGCCCTCGACGACGACCGCCTCGCCGACGTCCTGGAGGAGCTCCCCGAGGACGACCAGGTGGAAATCCTCGGCAAGCTGAAGGAGGAGCGCGCCGCCGACGTCCTGGAGGCGATGGACCCGGACGACGCCGCCGACCTGCTCTCCGAGCTGCCGGAGGAGGAGAAGGAGCGGCTGCTGACCCTGATGCAGCCCGACGACGCGGCCGACGTGCGGCGCCTGCTGTCGTACGAGGAGAACACCGCGGGCGGCCTGATGACGACCGAGCCGATCGTGCTGCGCCCGGACGCGACGGTCGCCGACGCGCTGGCCCGCGTGCGCAAGTCGGACCTGTCGCCGGCGCTGGCGGCGCAGGTGTACGTGTGCCGTCCGCCGGACGAGACGCCGACGGGCAAGTACCTGGGGACGGTGCACTTCCAGCGGCTGCTGCGGGACCCCCCGTTCACCCTGGTCAGCTCGATCGTGGACACCGACCTGCCGCCGCTGCGGCCGGACGCCTCGCTGCCCGCCGTGACGAGCTACCTGGCCGCCTACAACATGGTCGCGGCGCCCGTCGTGGACGAGAGCGGCTCACTGCTGGGCGCCGTCACCGTCGACGACGTACTGGACCACCTGCTGCCGGACGACTGGCGGGAGACGGACTTCCATTCCGAGGAGGCCGTGCGTGGCCACTGAGCGGGGCCGCGGGGACGCGGCGCGCGATCGGCGCCGGGAGCGGCGCGAGCATGCCAGGGACGGGCTCTCGGAGCGGCTGGAGGAGGCGGCGGAGCGGCTGCGCAACGAGCGGCCGGAACGTTCCTCCGAGCGGGCGAAGGCCAGCGTCGCCCTGGGCGCGAGCGCGCTGGCGCGTCCGCGCGTACGGCTGGACCAGCCGCGCCCGGCGCGCCGCAGGCTGCTGCCCGAGTACGACCCGGAGGCCTTCGGGCGGCTGTCGGAGCGGGTCGCGCGGTTCCTCGGCACGGGCCGGTTCATCGTCTACATGACGCTGGTCATCATCGTGTGGGTGCTGTGGAACATCTTCGCGCCCGCGCACCTGCGGTTCGACGAGTACCCGTTCATCTTCCTGACGCTGATGCTGTCCCTCCAGGCCTCCTACGCCGCCCCGCTGATCCTGCTCGCGCAGAACCGGCAGGACGACCGGGACCGGGTCAACCTGGAGCAGGACCGCAAGCAGAACGAGCGCTCCATCGCGGACACCGAGTACCTGACCCGCGAGATCGCGGCGCTGCGCATGGGCCTGGGCGAGGTAGCCACCCGCGACTGGATCAGGTCCGAGTTCCAGGACTTGATCAAGGAGATGGACGAGCGGCGCCTGTTCCCCGCCGAAAGTGACGAAGGCGACCGCTGACGGCCTTTCCTGAGCCGTGCTACCGAGCCGTACCATCGGGGCATGGCTACCGACACAAGCTCCGCCGCCGACGCCGCCGCGCCCGAGCAGGACGCGATCCTGGACGCGCTGTCGACGGTGAACGACCCCGAGATCCACCGCCCGATCACCGAGCTCGGCATGGTGAAATCGGTGGAGATCGGCGAGGGCGGCGCCGTCGCCGTCACGGTCTACCTGACGGTGTCGGGCTGCCCCATGCGCGAGACGATCACCAAGAACGTCACCGAGGCCGTGGAGAAGGTCGCGGGCGTCACCTCGGTCGCCGTCACCCTCGACGTGATGAGCGACGAGCAGCGCAAGGACCTGGCGGCCACGCTGCGCGGCGGAACCGCCGAGCGCGAGGTCCCCTTCGCCAAGCCCGGCTCGCTGACCCGCGTCTACGCGGTCGCGTCCGGCAAGGGCGGCGTCGGCAAGTCCTCCGTCACCGTCAACCTCGCCGCGGCGATGGCCGCCGACGGCCTGAAGGTCGGCGTGGTCGACGCGGACATCTACGGCCACAGCGTGCCGCGGATGCTCGGCGTCGAGGGCCGTCCCACCCAGGTCGAGAACATGATCATGCCGCCGTCCGCGAACGGCGTGAAGGTCATCTCGATCGGCATGTTCACCCCCGGCAACGCCCCGGTCGTGTGGCGCGGGCCGATGCTGCACCGCGCGCTCCAGCAGTTCCTCGCCGACGTCTTCTGGGGCGACCTCGACGTCCTGCTGCTCGACCTGCCGCCGGGCACCGGCGACATCGCGATCTCCGTGGCCCAGCTGGTGCCGAACGCCGAGATCCTCGTCGTGACCACCCCGCAGCAGGCGGCGGCCGAGGTCGCGGAGCGGGCCGGCTCGATCGCCGTGCAGACCCACCAGAAGATCGTCGGTGTCGTCGAGAACATGTCGGGCCTGCCCTGCCCGCACTGCGACGAGATGGTCGACGTCTTCGGCTCGGGCGGAGGCCAGAAGGTCGCCGACGGGCTCACCAAGACGGTCGGCGCGTCCGTGCCGGTCCTCGGCAGCATCCCGATCGACGTACGGCTGCGCGAGGGCGGCGACGACGGCAAGCCGGTCGTCCTCTCGGACCCGGACTCCCCGGCCGGTGCGGCGCTGCGCGCGATCGCGGGCAAGCTGGGCGGCCGCGCCCGCGGCCTGTCGGGCATGTCGTTGGGGATCACCCCGCGCAACAAGTTCTGACGCGGGGCTCCGGTACGGAGCACTGCGCGGAAGGGCACCGCCGTCGGCGGTGCCCTTTCCCGTATCCGCCTACTCGTACGCGCCGAGGTCCGCGATCGCCGAGAACCCCAGCCCGTACGCGCTCATCCCGCGCCCGTACGCGCCCAGGTGGACCCCGCTCCCGGTGGAGCCGGCGAGCACCCAGCCGAACTCCGACTCGCGGTAGTGGAACGGCGTCGGCTGCCCGTCCACCGGCAGGGACAGCGTCGACCAGTCGGGGCCCGCGAGGTCGTCGGCGAGCTCCCACGCGGCCTCGGTCTGCTGGTCCAGCCAGTCGTCGCGCAGGGTGTGGTCCATCTGCTGCGGCCAGCTGTAGGACAGCAGGCCCGAGCCGGCCAGCCAGGCGGCCGAGGAGACCGAGGTGGCCTCCAGCACGCCGGTGCCGTCACCGCTGCGGCGCAGCGGGTTGCTGGCCACGGTGATGACCACCGCGAAGCGCTCCTTCTCCCCCGTCGCGATCTCGCCGCGCACGGACGGCTCGTCGCCGTGGCCGGTCGACCCGTGCTCCACGGTGCCGTCGGCGCCCGCGGAGACCTGCATGAGCCAGCGGGGGCCGGTGAAGGCCCCGTCCAGCCCGTACCAGGGGAAGTCCGCCTTCAGGTACCCCTCCGCCGCCCTGCGGGCCGCCGGGACGGGTGCAGTGCCCTCCTGGGCCTGCCCCGGGGGCTGCTGCTCGGTCTGCGGTGGTGCGTCAAGGGCGTCGGCGGGCTGCGCACCCACCCGGCTGCTGCGCGTCGTCTCCATCTGGGCGGCCTCTCGTTCCGTGGGGTCCGGAACGGCCGACCCCCCTCGGGCGTCCTGGGTCCGGACAGATGGAGGATAGCCATCCGACTCCGGATCGCCGGGCAGGCGGTGGCTCAGGTGGCGTCGGCGTCGAAGGGGGTACGCGCCTCGGGGGCCGGGGCGGAGGGCTTCTTCACCAGGTCCGGACCGGTGCCGGCGGCGGGCGTGGCGGGGGCGGCCGGGGCGGGAGCCGCGTCCTTGCTGTTGACCGCGTCGGTGACGTCGTTGAGCTCCTTGCGGAGGTCGAAGCTGCTGCGGATCTCCTTGAGGTCCTCGTTCTCGGTCAGCTGCTTGCGGATGAAGGTCTTCGGGTTCAGGTCCTCGAACTCGAAGTCCTTGAACTCGGGTCCCAGCTCGGAGCGGATGTCCTGCTTGGCGCTGTCGGAGAACGAGCGGAGCTTGCGGATCATGCCGGAGACGTCCTGGATCACCTTCGGCAGCTTGTCGGGGCCGAAGATGAGGATGGCGAGCACCACGATCGTGACCAGTTCGAGTGCGCCTATGTCGTTGAACACCTTGCCGCTCCTCGGCTCTCTCCACATCGGGCCCGGACAACGGTACCCGGCGTTCCTTGCGCGCCCCTACGCCGGTGCGGCCCTCTTCCCGGATTCACCCGGGCGTCATGCGGTATTCGTGTGTCAGGAACCGCTCGCCGAGCCCAGCTCCACGTCCAGCGTGCGCTCCCTGCCGTCACGCAGCACGGTCAGGGCGAGGCGGTCCCCGGGGCGGTGGGCCCTGATCTTGATGATCAGCTCGTCCCCGCCGTGCACGCGGACCCCGTCGACCTTGGTGATCACGTCCGCGGCCTTGATCCCGGCGCGGGCTCCCGGACCGTCGGCGACCACCGACGGCTTCCCGTCCGCGCCCTTGGAGTCCACACGCGCTCCGTCCCCCCTGTACTGCATGTCCAGGGTGACGCCGATGACGGGGTGGGTGGCGCGGCCGGTGCGGATGAGCTCCTCGGCGACCCGCTTTCCCTGGTTGACGGGGATGGCGAAGCCGAGGCCGATGCTGCCGCTCTGGCGGGTGCTGTCGCCGTCGTCGCTCTTGTCCGCGCCGCGGATCGCGCTGTTGATGCCGATGACGTGGGCGCGGGAGTCCAGGAGCGGGCCGCCGGAGTTGCCGGGGTTGATGGGGGCGTCGGTCTGGAGGGCGTCGACGTAGCTGATGTCGCTGCCGTCGCCCTTGTCGCCGCCCGCGGTGATGGGGCGTCCGGTGGCGCTGATGATGCCCGCCGTGACGGTGTTGGAGAGGTCGAAGGGGGCCCCGATGGCCACGACCGGGTCGCCGACCCGGACGTTCTCCGAGTTGCCCAGGGCCAGCGGGCGCAGACCCCGGACGCCGGTCACCTTGACGACCGCCAGGTCGTAGCCGCCGTCGCGGCCGACCAGCTCGGCGGCGACGCTCTCGCCCGTGCTGAAGGTGACCGTTATGTTCTTGGCGTCGGCGACGACGTGGTTGTTCGTCAGGATGTGGCCCTGCTCGTCCAGGACGAAACCGGTCCCGGTGCCGCCTCCGCCGCTGCCGCTGACGTGCAGGGTGACCACGCCGGGCAGGGCCGTGGCCGCGATGCCCGCCACGCTCTCCGGGGCCCGGTCCTTGTGGTCGACGGCCGACTGCGGAAGCTCCAGGCGGGTGCCGGTGCGCCGCTCGGCGAGGATGCCGAGGTAGCCGCCGACGCCCCCGGCGAGGAGGGCGATCACCGAGCCGAAGACCAGGAGGCGGCAGATCCCGGGGGCGCGGCGCACCCGCCCGTGGTCCACCACCTGGAGGGGGCTCTCGTCCCAGGGGTCGTAGCGCGGTCCGGGGGCGGCGTCCGGCTCCCCGGGCCCGGGCCGCGTCGCGGAGTCCGCCTCGGAGGACGGTGCCCGAGGGGTGAGGCCGGGCTCCGGAGTACGGCCGGGCTCCGGGGGGCCGGCCGCCGGAGCGGACGGCTCCGGGGCGGCGGGCCGACTCCACCAGGACGGAGCCGGACCACTCCGCTGACTGTCGCGACTGTCGGACATGAACGCTCCCCGCGGGCCTGGCGCACCGCACGGCGGCGCATCTGCCGGAGATTCAACCAGGTGCCGCGCGCCGGCGGAGCCCCGGCTCCCGCCGGGGCTGCGCCGTGACCGCTCAGCGGGCGAGCGAGGCCGGGACGGCGGTCGCCGGGACCGCGGTCGCCGGGGCGCTGGGGGTCGGCGTGGGGAACTGTCCGGCCGGGACCAGGCCGGGGACGCCGCCGGGGCTGGGCAGCCGGTCGCGCACGAAGGCGTCGGTCAGCGGGACCGACGGGCCGGGCCGGGTGGCGGGGGCGTCGCCCCGCACGTTCGGCTCGACCGAGTCCAGCGGCAGCGAACCCCCGAGCGCGATCGCGGCCAGCGACACGGCTCCCGCCGCGACGAAGGCGAACCGGCGCCGGGGACGGCCGACCTCGTGGGTGCGGAAACCCTCGCGCGGGGCGGCCGGGGCGGCGTACCCGAACGAGGCGAAGGGATCGGCACCCGGCGAACCGGCGCCCAGCGGACCGCCCGGAGCGCCGCCCGGCGGCCCGGCGGCCCCGTCGGGACCTCCGCCCGGCAGGCCCTGCAGGCGCGCCAGCAGTCCGGCGGACAGGGGCGGCGGGGCGCTCTCCACGAACAGGGTCTTCAGCCGGCGCTGCGCGTCGGCCTCGGCCTTGCACTTGGCGCAGGTCGCCAGGTGCGCCAGCACCCGCTCGCGCGCATCGTGTTTCAACTCCCCGTCCACCAGGGCGGCGAGCCGGTCGCCCAGGTGCTGCTCGGCGGGGGACGGACTGACTCCGCTCACTCGGCTCCGCCCTCTCCCCCGGCGCCCGGGGCGCCCACCGCGACGCCCGCCAGGGCCCGCTGCTCCGCACGGGCCTCGGGGGACCGGTGCTTGAGTGCCTTGCGCAGGTGCGAACGGCCGCGGTGAATGCGGCTGCGGACGGTACCGAGCTTCACGCCGAGCGTGGCGGCGATCTCCTCGTACGACAGGCCTTCGATGTCACACAGGACCACGGCAGCCCGGAACTCCGGAGCGAGGGTGTCCAGCGCCTGCTGCACGTCCGCGTCGAAGTGGGTGTCGTGGAGCACCTGCTGCGGGGACGGCTCCCTGCTCGGGAGCCGCTCGGCGGCGTCGTCGCCGAGGGCGTCGAAGCGGATCCGCTGCTTGCGGCGCACCATGTCCAGGAAGAGGTTCGTGGTGATGCGGTGCAGCCAGCCCTCGAAGGTGCCGGGCGTGTACGTGGACAGCGAGCGGAAGACGCGGACGAAGACCTCCTGCGTCAGGTCCTCCGCGTCGTGCTGGTTGCCGGTGAGGCGGTAGGCGAGGCGGTAGACCCGCGCGCTGTGCGTGCTGACGATCTCCTCCCACGTGGGAGGGGTCCACGCCTGGGAGCCCGCATCGGCGGCAAAGGTTGCGGTGGTGGCGGTGTGGAAGCGGTCAGCAATGTCGGTCACGGATTTCGGCTCACCCGCCGACCAGAAGAGACGTCTCAGTACGCCTCCACGATCCACAGGCGCAGCCGCACCTCCCCTATCGGCTCTGGTGGTGTCCAGTGGAGCCCCTACCATAGCCACCCCTCCCGTCAGCTCTGGATAAGCATTTTTGCAGTAACTTTGCACGGGTCTTGGGTCCCGGGCCGCCGATCTGCCCGCTGCCGTCCCCTCTATCCCGCCTCTGTCACTCCCAACGCCCGGTCCCATCTGCGGGTTCCCGACGTCAGCGGATACAGTCACCGTTGCGCCAACTATGGGGACAGGAGAGGGTCATTAGCGGCAACCGGCAGACGAGCTGGGCGTTCGCCGACGCGTTTGTCGCCGAGGACGACGCTCTGCGGTGGGCCCGCGACCGGTCCAGGGAAGCGGGCCTGCGGTCCGTCTCCCCCGGGACCGGGGCCGCGCTGCGCCTGCTGGCCGCCACCGCGGACGCCAAGGCGGTCGCCGAGATCGGCACCGGCACCGGGGTCTCCGGCATCCACCTGCTCCACGGGATGCGCCCCGACGGGGTCCTGACCACGGTGGATCCCGAGCCGGACCGGCAGGCCTTCGCCCGCCAGGCCTTCCGCGCCGCCGGCTTCGCGGGCAACCGCGCCCGGTTCATCCCGGGCCGCGCGCTCGACGTGCTGCCGCGGCTCGCCGACGGCGGCTACGACCTCGTCTTCTGCGACGGGGACCCCTCCGAGTCCCTCGACTACCTCGCGGAATCGTTGCGTCTGCTCCGCCCCGGCGGCCTGGTCTGCTTCGAGGGCGTCTTCTCCGACGGCCGTACGGTCGACTCCGCCGCCCAGCCGGTGGAGGTCATCCGGGTGCGCGAGCTGCTGCGCAGCGTCCGGGAGAGCCCGGCCCTGGAAGCGGCGCTCCTCCCGGTCGGCGACGGCCTCCTCTGCGCGGTCCGCCGCTGACCTTCGCCCGGCACCTTCGCCCGGCACCCTCGGCGGGCCGCCCCCGGACGCCCAGCCCGCACCGCGGGCCGACGGACGGAGTCCGGCGCGTCAAGGAGGGGAAGGCAAACGCAACACCGCCCCGGTCGCGCGGAGCGACCGGGGCGGTGCAGAGATCAGATGGTGCCGACGCTTCAGCCGACGACCTTCTTCAGGGCGTCACCCAGGGCGTCCGCCTCGTCGGGAGTCAGCTCGACGACGAGCCGACCGCCGCCCTCGAGCGGTACGCGCATGACGATGCCCCGCCCCTCCTTGGTGACCTCGAGCGGGCCGTCGCCCGTCCGCGGCTTCATGGCCGCCATGCTCGTTCCCCTTCCTGAAACCAGCTCATCGTCAGCCGACGGCCCCGTTCAGGCGCCTAGTACCCGGCATCGAACACATTGCTTCCCAGCCATTATCCCGCATGTCAGGACCCGATGACCAACATCGGCCGGGAACGCTTGTGCAACGCGCTCGACCAAAACCACTCATTTCGGGGATCCGCCTGCGATACTTCGCCGCTGCTCCCGGCGGACGGGCTCCGCTTTGTTTGACGCACATCACATGCCCGCCCCCGGCCGCGTCCGCCATGCTGACCCTTGGACCGGCCGGTACCGGCCGGTAGCCAAGCCCGCGACGAAGGGGGACCCCCGCCATGGCCGACAGCGTGCTCTACGAAGTGACCGACGGACTAGCGACCGTCACGATCAACCGGCCCGACGCGATGAACGCCATGAACACGGAGACGAAGGTCGCCCTGCGCGACGCGCTCCGGGCGGCCGGCGACGACACCGCGGTACGGGCGGTCCTGCTGACCGCCGCCGGAACCCGGGCCTTCTGCGTGGGGCAAGACCTCAAGGAGCACATCGGCAACCTCGCGGCGGACCGCGAGCACGGATCCTCCCTGACGATGAGCACCGTCGCCGAGCACTACAACCCGATCGTGCGGGCCATCACCGAGATGCCCAAGCCTGTGGTGGCGGGCGTGAACGGGGTCGCGGCCGGGGCCGGCTTCGGCTTCGCGCTGGCGGCGGACTTCCGCGTCGTCGCGGACACCGCCTCCTTCAACACCTCCTTCGCCGGGGTGGCCCTGACCGCCGACTCCGGGGTCTCCTGGACCCTCCCCCGCCTGATCGGCGCCTCCCGCGCCTGCGATCTGCTCCTGTTCCCCCGCTCGGTGAAGGCGCAGGAGGCGTTCGAGCTGGGCATCGCGAACCGGCTCGTCCCGGCGGACTCCCTGCACGCGGAGGCGGAGGCCGTCGCCCGCACCCTCGCCTCGGGCCCCACGGTGGCCTACGCGGCCCTGAAGGAGTCCCTGGCGTACGGGGCCGCCCACTCGCTCCCCGAGGCCCTGGAGCGCGAGGACGCGCTCCAGACCCGCGCGGGTGCCTCCGAGGACCACTCCATCGCCGTCCAGGCCTTCCTCGCGAAGCAGCCGCCGCGGTACCTGGGCCGCTGACCGCCGGCCCCGCGGCGGCGGCCGGCTACGCCCCGCGGGAGACGCAGCCCGCGAGGTGGTCGTCGACCAGGCCGCACGCCTGCATCAGGGCGTAGGCGGTGGTCGGGCCGACGAATCGGATGCCCGCCTTCTTGAGGGCCTTGGCCAGGGCCGTGGACTCGGGGGTCACCGCCTGCACGTCGGCGGTGTTCTCCGGGGCCGGGCCCGGCTCCGCCGGGGCGTGGGACCAGATCAGCGCGTCCAGCTCCCCCGGCCGCCACCCGGCCAGGACCTTGGCGTTGGCGAGGGTGGCCTCGATCTTGGCCCGGTTGCGGATGATCCCCTCGTCGGCGAGGAGCCGTTCGGCGTCCCGCGGTCCGAAGCGGGCGACCGCCGCGATCTCGAAGTCCGCGAAGGCCTTACGGAACCCCTCGCGCCGGCGCAGGATCGTCAGCCAGGACAGCCCGGACTGGAAGGCCTCCAGGCACAGCCGCTCGTACAGGGCGTCGTCCCCGTGGACCGGCTTGCCCCACTCGGTGTCGTGGTAGGCCACGTAGTCCTCCGTGGACAGCCCCCACGGGCAGCGCAGGGCGCCGTCGGGCCCGGCGACCGGGCCGCCGCCGCTCACCGCTCGTCCTTGGTGAGGTCGACCCGGTCGGCGGGCTCCGGGGCGCCGGCCGGGCCGTGCGGCGCGGCGGCGGCCGTCAGCTCGGCGATCCGGGCGTCCCGCTCGGCCAGCTCGGCCCCGAGCCGGTCCAGTACGTCGTCCACCTCGGCCATCCGGTAGCCGCGCGGCGCGACCGGCAGCCGCAGGGCGTCGATGTCGGCCCGCACCACCGGCCGGCTCTCCGGGAGCGCGTCGGCCACCCGGTCCGGTTCGGCGTCGGGCAGTACGGCTTCCGCGCCTCCGCCGACCACCGCGAGGGTGACCGCGGCCACGACCACGACCAGCGCGATCAGCAAGAACCAGAACACGATCAACTCCCCTGAGAGACTCCGGCCACCAGGTTAAGGTCGCAGACGAGGCGCGAGGGTCGCCGAAGGAGGAAAGAGCAGGATGCTGCGACTGGGCAGGCGCGAGTTCGACCCCCACGAGCCGGTGATCATGGCCATCGTGAACCGGACCCCGGACTCCTTCTACGACCAGGGCGCGACCTTCCGCGACGAGCCCGCGCTGGACCGCGTCGAGCGGGCCGTGGCCGAGGGCGCCGCGATCATCGACATCGGCGGGGTCAAGGCCGGTCCCGGCGAGCACGTGGACGCCGCGGAGGAGGCCCGGCGCACGGTCGGCTTCGTCGCGGAGGTACGCCGCCGCCACCCGGACGTGGTGATCAGCGTGGACACCTGGCGGCACGAGGTCGGCGAGGCCGTGTGCGAGGCCGGGGCGGACGTGCTGAACGACGCGTGGGGCGGGGTGGACCCCAAGCTGGCGGAGGTCGCCGCGCGTCACGGCGCGGGCATCGTCTGCACCCACGCGGGCGGGGTCGAGCCGCGGACCCGGCCGCACCGGACCTCGTACGAGGACGTCATGGAGGACATCCTGCGCGTCACGGTCGGGCTCGCGGAGCGGGCGGCGGCGCTGGGCGTCCCCCGGGAGTCGATCATGATCGACCCGGGTCACGACTTCGGGAAGAACACCCGGCACTCGCTGGAGGCGACCCGCCGGCTGTCGGAGATGACGGACACCGGCTGGCCGGTGCTGGTCTCCCTGTCGAACAAGGACTTCGTCGGCGAGACCCTCGACAAGCCGGTCAAGGAACGCCTGCTGGGAACGCTGGCCACCACGGCCGTATCGGCCTGGCTCGGCGCACAGGTGTACCGCGTCCACGAGGTCGCGGAGACCAGGCAGATCCTCGACATGGTGGCCTCGATCCAGGGGCACCGCCCTCCGGCCGTCGCCCGCCGCGGCCTGGCCTGAGGGCCTCGCCGCGGCCTGGCCCGAGGGCCTCCGCGGCCGGGCCGTCCCCGTGCGGTCTCCCGCCCGGGGACGGTGCGGGAGCTACTTCCCGACTTCCTTCGTCACCAGCGCGATCGCCTCGTCCACGTCGTCCGTGACGTGGAAGAGGTAGAGGTCCTTCTCCGAGGCCTTGCCCTGCGCGATGACCGTGTTGCGCAGCCAGTCGATCAGACCGCTCCAGTACTCCGTGCCGAACAGCACGATCGGGAACCGGGTGATCTTCTGGGTCTGGACCAGGGTCAGGGCCTCGAACATCTCGTCCAGGGTGCCGAGACCGCCCGGCAGCACCACGAACCCCTGGCTGTACTTCACGAACATCGTCTTGCGGACGAAGAAGTACCGGAAGTTCAGACCGAGATCGACGTGCTGGTTGAGCCCCTGCTCGAAGGGGAGCTCGATGCCCAGGCCGACGGAGATGCCGTTCGCCTCGCGGGCGCCCTTGTTGGCCGCCTCCATCGCACCGGGGCCGCCGCCGGTGATGACGGCGAAGCCGGCGTCCACGAGCGCGTGCCCGATCCGTACGCCCGCCTCGTACTCCGGCGAGTCCACCGGGGTACGGGCCGACCCGAACACGCTGATCGCGGGCGGCAGCTCGGCGAGCGTGCCGAAGCCCTCGATGAACTCCGACTGGATGCGCAGGACCCGCCAGGGATCGGTGTGCACCCACTCGGAGGGTCCGGCCGAGTCCAGCAGCCGCTGGTCCGTCGTACTACCCGCCTGGACCTGTCCCCGCCTGCGCAGCACCGGCCCGAGCTGCTGCTCCTCCGGCTTGCGACGGGACGAACCTTCAGGGTTGCCCATGATGTGCTCCCTCCTGCTGATCGTTCGATCAGGTTAGGCGCACGAAGGTGACGAGAGGTGGAATTCAGGAGGTCAGCCAGGCGCGGAGTCGTTCCTCGCAGTGCAGGATCGCCTTCGTCTCGACGCGTTCGTCGACCTTGTGGGCCAGCAGGGCGTCGCCCGGACCGTAGTTCACCGCCGGGACGCCGAGCGCGCTGAAGCGGGACACGTCCGTCCAGCCGAACTTGGGCATGGCGTGGCCCCCGACGGCCTCCATGAAGGCCGCGGCGGCCGGGTGGGAGAGGCCGGGGAGGGCGCCGGGGGACGAGTCGTCGACGACGAACTCGTCGATGTCGCAGTCGGCGAAGACCTCCCGTACGTGGGCCAGCGCCTCGGCCTCGCTGCGGTCGGGGGCGTAGCGGAAGTTCACCGTCACCGTGCAGCCGTCGGGGATGACGTTGTTGGCGACGCCGCCCTCGATCCGGACCGCGTTGAGGCCCTCGTGGAACTCCAGGCCGTCGATGACCGGCCTGCGGGGCTCGTACGCGGCCAGCTTCGCCAGGATCGGGCCCGCGGCGTGGATGGCGTTGGCGCCCATCCAGCTGCGGGCGGAGTGCGCGCGCTCGCCCTTGGTGCGCAGCAGGACGCGCAGGGTGCCCTGGCAGCCGCCCTCGACCTCGGCGTTGGAGGGCTCCAGCAGGACGGCGAAGTCGCCGGTCAGCCAGTCGGGGTGGGCCGCGGCGACCTTGCCGAGGCCGTTGAGGTCGGCGGCGACCTCTTCCTGGTCGTAGAAGACGAACGTGAGGTCGCGGTTGGGCTCGGGGACGGTCGCCGCGATCCTCAGCTGCACGGCGACGCCGGACTTCATGTCCGTGGTGCCGCAGCCCCACAGGACGTCGTTCTCGTCCAGGCGGGACGGCACGTTGTCGGCGATCGGCACGGTGTCGAGGTGGCCGGCGAGTACGACGCGCTCGCCGCGGCCGAGGTGCGTACGGGCGACGACGTTGTTGCCGTGGCGGTCGACGGTCAGGTGCGCGAGGCCGCGCAGCGCGTTCTCCACGAGGTCGGCGAGTGCCTTCTCGTCGCCGCTCACGGATGGGATGTCGACGAGCCGGGCGGTCAGCTCGGCAGCGTCCAGGGTGAGGTCCAGCTCGGATTGGGACATGGACCCGACCCTAACGCCCCGGGATGTGCCGGAACCGGGTCCGTCCGGTCACTGGACGCGTCGAACGCCTCAAGTACGGTGGGCCGCGTGTCCGAGACAGATCGCTTCCGTCCCCGCCGCCGCAGGTCGCTCCGCGTGGCCCTGGGGCTGGCCGTCCTGCTCGTGGTGGCCGGGTACTTCGCCGCGCAGCGGTCCTCCACCGGTGGTGGCGCCCCGTACTGCAAGGTCACGGCGACCGGGGCGGACGCCGCCTCCCCGGGCGTCGTGCAGACGTACGAGATGACTCCCGAACAGGCCGCCAACGCGGCGACCATAGCCGCCGTCGGGATCTCCAAGGGGCTGCCGGACCGGGCGGTGACCATCGCGCTGGCGACGGCGATGCAGGAGTCGGCGCTGCGCAACCTCGATCACGGCGACCGGGACTCGCTGGGCCTGTTCCAGCAGCGGCCCTCGCAGGGCTGGGGCACCCCGCAGCAGATCATGGACCCGGTGTACTCGGCGGGGATCTTCTACGACCGGCTCGCCGAGATCAAGGGGTACACGCGGCTGCCGCTGACGGTGGCGGCTCAGAGGGTGCAGCTCAGCGGCTTCCCGCAGGCCTACGCGAAGCACGAGCCGGACGCCACGGTCCTGACGGCCGCCTTCGGCGAGAGCGGTACGCCGGCCACGCTGATCTGCTCGGGCCCGGCCCCGCAGCCGGGCGACCCGGAGAAGGTCCGCTCGGAGCTGACCCGGGCCTTCGGCAAGGAGGCCCTGGGCGGCGCCCACGGCGGCGCCGCGGCGGGCCGCACGAAGCCGGGCACGGTCCCGGAGGCCGAGGTCTCGCTGCGGCTGCGGAAGGACGGCGGGCCGGGCGAGGCGCGCCGGGGCCGGGCGATGGCCCACTGGGCGGTGGCCCGTTCGAACGAGCTGGGGATCGCCCGGGTCTCGTACGGCACCTCGCGCTGGACGGCGGGCGACGAAGGGGGCGCCTGGCGGCCGCGGAGCGCGGGCGGGACGGACCCGTACGACCCGGCGCCGGACGAGGTACGGATCTTCGTCGCCCGCCGGGGCTGACGCCGGAACCGCCCGTACGTACGGGACCCCACCCGTACGGGGGTGGCCGGCCGGCCGGGCCGGGCGGGCCGGAAGCGGACGGAAGGCCTGGTGGGCGCGCATCCAATGCGTTTGTCGCGGAAGCCGATTAAACGATGCGTTACTGATCCTTTACCCGCCGGGTCCGCAACTCCACCCACCCCGGAAGCGGTTGTACACGGTGTACTCAGCCGCTACCGCTTAGGAGCATCATGTCCCTCCCCCTGACCCGTCGGATCGCCCGCGCCGCGCTTCTCCTCGCAGCCGGAACCGCTCCCGTGGTCGGTGCGGCCGGCGCGGCCAGTGCCGCGGGCCTGGAGTCCGTGCCGCAGCTGGGCGCACTCACCGCGCCGGACGCCTCCGCCGCCACCCAGGCGGCGGACACCGTGACCGGGGCCGTCCCCGCCGCCGCCCCCGCCGCCGCCGTGGCGGACGGTGCGGGCGGGATGCTGGGCGGGCTGCCGCTGGCCGGGCAGCTGCCGGTCAAGGACCTGCCCGTGAAGGACCTGCCGGTGAAGGACCTGCCCGTCGGCCAGCTGCCGGTGAGCACCCTGCCCGTGGGCGGGCTGCCGCTCGGGGGCTGACCGAACGGAACACCGAAGGGGCCGGGAGTGGTTGCTCCCGGCCCCTTCGGGCCGTCTCGGGCGGCGGCGCCTCAGCCCAGGCGCTTGACCGCGGCCTCGACCCGCTCGTCGGTGGCGGTGAAGGCCACGCGGACGAAGTTCGCGCCGGCCTCGCCGTAGAAGTCGCCCGGAGCGACCAGGATGCCGAGGCCGGCGAGGTGGGCGACGGTGTCCCAGCAGGGCTCGTCGCGGGTCACCCACAGGTAGAGGCTGGCCTCGCTGTGCTCGACCCGGAAGCCGTGCGCCTCCAGGGCCGTGCGCAGCGCCTGACGGCGGGCGGCGTAGCGGCCGCGCTGCTCCTCGACGTGGGCGTCGTCGCCGAGCGCCGCGACGACGGCGGCCTGGACGGGGGCGGCGGTCATCATGCCGCCGTGCTTGCGGATCTCCAGCAGTTCGCCGAGGACGGCGGCGTCACCGGCGATGAACGCGGCCCGGTACCCGGCCAGGTTGGAGCGCTTGGAGAGCGAGTGGACGGCCACGATGCCCTCGTAGGAGCCGCCGCAGACCTCGTCGTGCAGGACGGAGACGGGCTCGGCCTCCCAGCCGAGTTCCAGGTAGCACTCGTCGCTGAAGAGCAGGATGCCGTGCTCGCGCGCCCAGGCGACGATCCGGATCAGCTCCTCCTTGGAGAGGACCCTTCCGGTCGGGTTCGACGGGGAGTTGAGCCACAGGAGCTTCACGCCGGCCGGGTCGAGCTCGGTCGGGTCGTCGTAGACCACGGCCTCGGCGCCGCACAGCCGCGCGCCGACCTCGTACGTCGGGTAGGCCAGGCGCGGGTAGGCCACCTTGTCGCCGGCGCCGAGGCCCAGCTGGGTCGGCAGCCAGGCGACCAGTTCCTTGGAACCCACCACGGGCAGGACGTTGCGGTGCCCGGCGGCGCTCGCGCCGAGCCGGCCGCGGAGCCAGCCGGTGAGGGCGTCGCGCAGGGCGGGCGTCCCCCATACCGTCGGGTAGCCCGGGGAGTCCGCGGCGCCGATCAGGGCGCGCTGGATCAGCTCCGGAACCGGGTCCACGGGCGTGCCGACGGAGAGGTCGACGATGCCGTCCGCATGGGCCGCCGCCGTGGCCTTGTACGGCTCCAGCTTGTCCCAGGGGAAGGCGGGAAGACGGTCGGATACTGCGGCCACGGTGGTCTCTGCTCTCTGTGGGAAGCGGGAAAACGGCTCGGTCCCGTGCGGCAGGAGTGCCGTACGGGACCGAGAGGCGCGTCTGCCGTGAACGGTCAGTGCTCGCCGTTGATGTCGGCAGGCAGTGCGGCGACGAAGGGGTGGTCCCGCTCGATCAGACCGAGCTTGGAGGCACCACCGGGCGAACCGAGCTCGTCGAAGAACTCGACGTTCGCCTTGTAGTAGTCCTTCCACTCCTCCGGGGTGTCATCCTCGTAGAAGATGGCCTCGACCGGACAGACCGGCTCACACGCGCCGCAGTCGACGCACTCGTCCGGGTGGATGTACAAGGACCGCTGGCCCTCGTAGATGCAGTCGACGGGGCATTCTTCGATGCATGCCTTGTCCTTGACGTCGACACAAGGCTCCGCGATGACGTAGGTCACGCTCTCGTTCCTCCTCGGTAGGGCTGTCCATTCGCGCGGGAGCGCGGCGTCGTCGATGCCCGCACCTAGTATCTCCGTTCCCGGGCACGATCCGAACAGGAGGGGCGGACAGAGCTGTGGAAATCACTGCTGGTGGGCTGCTGGAGATCCGTATCACCCCGGCTGACGTGGGTAAACGAGTCTCTGTACGACGGGTGGAGGGCGAGGCTGGGGTACCCCCTGTCTTCTCGGACGCCGTCGGCGTTCTCACATCCTGGAACCAGGGTGTGCTGACGATCACACGCAAGGACGGCGTGTCCGTCCGCATCCCGGAATCCTCGCTGGTGGCGGGCAAGGTCGTGCCCCCCGCGCCGGCCCGTCGACGGGGTCCGGCGGCCTCCTTCGAGGAGCTCGCGAGGGTCACGGCGCGGGCCTGGCTGCCGCTGGAGAGCGAGCGGCTGGGCGAGTGGACCCTGCGGGCCGCCGAGGGGTTCACCCGGCGGGCCAACTCGGTCCTCCCGCTCGGCGATCCCGGGATACCCCTGGACGAAGCACTCGCGCGGGTGACCGCGTGGTACGCGGAGCGCGGGCTTCCGGCTTACGTGCAGGCGGCGACGGGCGCGGTCGGCACGCAGGAGCTGCTCTGCGCGGAGCTGGAGCGGCGCGGCTGGGTCAACGAGGTCTCCGCGGAGGTGCGGATCGGGGCGCTCGCGCCGGTCGGCGAGGCGGACGCGGACGAGTCGGTCTCGGCCGCGGTGACGCTGACCCGGACTCCGGACGAGGACTGGCTGGGCCGCTACGGCCAGGTCCGGGACCCGGACCTGGCCCGGCGGATGCTGGTCGAGGGACCGTCGGTCTGGTTCGCCTCGCTCGGCGGCGGCCGAGCCGTCGGGCGCATGGTGGTGGACGGGCGCTGGGCGGGCTTCGGCGCCGTGACGGTCGACCCCGAACACCGGCGCCGGGGGCTCGCGAAGGCCGTGATGGCGGTGCTGGCGCGCCGGGCACTGGAGGAGGGCGCGTCGGCGGCGTGGCTCCAGGTGGAGACCGACAACCCGCAGGCCCGCGCCCTCTACGACGGGCTGGGCTTCGCCACCCACCACGCCTACCACCACTTCCGGGAGGGGGCCCGGTGAGCGCGGCGACGCGGGAGCTGTTCGCGGCGGAGGCCCGCGCCGAGCGCCCGGACCTGGCGCAGCTGTGCCTGCTGCTGGCGGCGGAGGCCGACCCGGAGCTGGACGAACGGGCCATGGACTGGGCGCAGATCGAGCTGGACCGGCTCGCGGGGATGCTCCCGTACGGGCTGCGGGGAGCACGGGCGTGGGCCTCGGCGGTGACGGAGCTGCTCGGCGGCCGGATGGGCTTCCACGGCACTCCGGCCGACTACGACCGGCTGTCGTCCTCGCTGCTGCACGAGGTGCTGCGGCGTCGGCGGGGGCTGCCGATCCTGCTGTCGGTGGTGTGGCTGGAGGTCGCCCGGCGGGCCGGGGCGCCGGTGTACGGGCTGGGGCTGCCGGGCCACTTCGTGATCGGCTTCGGGGATCCGGAGGAGGGGGTCGTCGCGGACCCGTTCGCGGGCGGGGCCTCGCTGGGCGCGGGCCCCGCGGAGCTGGCCGAGGGGCCGCGGACGCCGGCCCGGACCCTGGACATCGTGCTGCGGATCCTGAACAACATCCGGGCGTGGGCCTCCTCGCGGCCCGAGCAGTCGGGGGTCGCGCTGTGGGCGCTGGACCTGGCGCTGCTGCTGCCGTCGCATCCGGCGAGGCTCCGGTACGAGCGGGCGCGGCTGCTGGTGGAGCGGGGGGCGTTCCGGGAGGGGGCGGGTGAGCTGGAGGCGTACGCGCGGGTGATGGACGCGGTGGACGTCGACGCCGCGGTGCGGATCAGGGCGGAGGCCGTCTCCGCCCGCGCCCTCCTGAACTGACCGTTGACTCCGCCCGGGGGACCCCCAGCCGGGCTCCGCCCGGACCCTTCGGGGGCTCCGCCCCCGGACCCCCGCGCCTCAATCGCCGGCGGGGCTGGATTTCCGCCCGGTGGGGCAATTCCAGCCCCGCCGGCGATTGAGGCGCGGGCGCGGAGCGGCGTGTGGTGAGCCGCACCGGCGACGGTGGCCGGGCTAGAGCCAGCCCTTTTCGCGGGCCACGCGCACCGCTTCGGCCCGGTTGCGGGCCGCGAGCTTCTGGATGGCCGTCGAGAGGTAGTTGCGGACCGTGCCCTGCGACAGGTTCAGGCGGGCCGCCAGTTCGGCGTTGGTCGCGCCGAACTCCGCCGCCCGCAGGACCTCCCGCTCGCGGTCCGTCAGCGGGTTCGCGCCCCCCGCCAGGGCCGCCGCTGCCAGGGTGGGGTCGATGACCCGCTCCCCCGCCAGGACCTTGCGCACCGCGTCGGCGAGTTGCGCGGCCGGGGCGTCCTTGACCAGGAAGGCGGAGGCGCCCGCCTCCATCGCACCGCGGAGGTAGCCGGGCCGGCCGAAGGTGGTCAGGACGACGATCTTGAGGGAGGGGTGGGACCGGCGGAGTTCCGCCGCGGCCTCGATGCCGGTCATTCCGGGCATCTCGATGTCCAGGAGCGCGACGTTCACGTCGTGGTTCCCGGCCGCGGCGACCACCTCGTCGCCCCGCGCGACCTGGGCCAGCACCTCGATGTCCGGCTCCAGCCCCAGCAGGGCGGCGAGGGCCTCGCGGACCATCGACTGGTCCTCGGCCAGCAGGATGCGGATGGGTGCGGCTGGGGTCATGAGGAGGATCCTAGGGGGACCCGGGCGCGCAGCCGGAAGCCGGTCCTGCCCGCGGGGCCCGCCGCCAGGGTGCCGCCGACCGCCTCCAGCCGTTCCGCCAGACCGGTCAGGCCGTTGCCGTGGGCACTGGGGCCGCCGGCGCCGTCGTCACGGACGGTGAGTTCCATGACCGGGCCCGCGAGCGTCTGGCAGGCCTCCAGGGTGACGGCGCACCGTTTGGCCCCGCTGTGCCGGACGACGTTGGTGACGGCCTCGCGCAGCGACCAGGCCAGGGCCGACTCCGTCTCCTCCTGGAGTTCCCCCGGGGCCTCGGTCGGCAGGTCGGCCGTCACCCCTGCGGCCGTCAGGGCCGTACGGGCCCCGGCCAGTTCGCCGGGGAGCGTGGGGCGCCGGTAGCCGCTGACGGCCTCCCGTACGTCGACCAGCGCCTGGCGGCAGACCTGCTCGATGTCCGCGACCTGGCGGGCGGCCCGGTCGGGGTGGTCCGGCAGCATCCGGCCCGCGAGTTCGCTCTTCAGCGTGATCAGTGACAGGGAGTGGCCCAGCAGGTCGTGCAGGTCGCGGGCCATCCGCAGGCGTTCCTCGTTGGCCGCGAGCTGGGCCACGGTGGCGCGGGCCTCTCTCAGTTCCATGGTGGTCCGCAGCATCGCCCGGACGCCGGCCATCGCGAATCCGCCCATCAGGGACGGGAGCAGCAGACCCACCAGGTAGTGGTCGCCGTCGGGCACCAGGAGGGCCGTCGCACTGAGCAGGGCGGTGGCGGCGGGAACGGTCCAGCGGGAGTACTCCGCGGGCAGGGCGGCGCCCGAGGAGATGGCCACGTAGACGAAGAGGACGAGCCATTCGCGGCCCAGGGCCAGTGACAGGACCACGGCCAGGGCGGCGAGGACGCCGAGCGTGATCATGACCCGGCCCGGGAAGACCACGGGCCCGGTCCGCAGGACGAGGATCAGGTACGCGACGACGAACGCGGCGAGGCCGAGGATCCCGAGCGTCCGGTCCGCGGCGCCGTGTCCGCCGCGGACCAGGTCGAGGACGGGGACGATGAGGTAGAAGAGCCACAGCCCCGTCCAGAACAGCCTCACGAGGTGCTGGCGGCGGCTCCCGAACGGGATCCCGATGCGGACCCCGCCCGTCGTCCGCGTCGTGTCCGCGTCGTCCTCGACCGTCACTGCCATCTCTGCGTCACGCCTTCAGCGAGTCCTTGCGGTACAGCCAGGCGGCCGCACCGGTGAAGAGTACGAAGTACCCGATGAGGATCGCCACGTCCTTGACGTGCGGTGCGCCGCCCAGCTCGATCGCCTGGCCGAGGCCCGCGTAGGCGTGGGTGGGCAGCCACTCGCAGATGGTCTGGAGCCACTGCGGGAAGGCGGCGGTGGGCATCCACAGGCCGCCGAGGATCGAGAGGCCGAAGTAGAGGAGCATCGTGATGGGGCGGACGTTGTCCCCGCTGGCGCAGTAGCCGATGGCCACGCCGAGCGCGGCGAAGACCAGGCTGCCGGCCCAGATCGCGACGGTGAGGGCGAACCACTGCCAGACCTCGAAGCGGACGTCCTTGGCGACGGCGGCCACCACGAAGACGACCAGGATGGCGGGCAGGGAGAGCACGCCCGCGCTGGCGGTCTTGGCGAGGACGTAGCCGCGGCCGGGGAGGGCGGTCAGGCGCAGCTGGCGGACCCAGCCCTTCTCCCGCTCCTTGGCGATGCGTTCGCTGTTGCCCACCAGGACGGCGGTCAGCGCGCCGAAGGAGGCCATGGCGACCATGTAGAAGGCGGGCATCGTCAGGTCGGTGCCCATGACCTTGGTCGTGCCGCTCAGGGTGCCGCCGAGCATCAGGAAGAGGGCCGCCGGGTACATCACGGTGAAGAACAGGTACTTCTTGTTGCGCAGTGCGCGGATGACCTCCAGCTTGATCAGCTGGTACGTTCCGGCGTTCATCGGTTGGCCTCCTCGGCCTCGGTGAGGGCGATGAAGGCCTGCTCCAGGCCGAGGCCCGCGACCTCCAGGTTCCTGGGGTAGAGGCCGAGCGCGTACACGGCGTGCACGGTCGCGTCGGCGTCGCTGGACTGGAGCTTGACGGTGGTGCCGTGCAGCTCGAAGCCCGTCAGGGCGGGCAGGGCGCGCAGCACCTGCTCGTCGACGGTGCCGTCGAGGTCGAAGGCGACCCGGCGGGCGCCGGCCTTCGCCTTGATCTCGGCGGCGCTGCCGTCGGCGAGGAGCCGGCCCTTGTTGAGCACCAGCACCCGGTCGGCGATGGCGTCCGCCTCTTCCAGGTAGTGGGTGGCGAACAGGACCGTGCGGCCCTGGGCGGCCTGTTCCCGCATGGTGGCCCAGAAGGCCTGGCGGGCGGTGACGTCCATGCCGGTGGTGGGCTCGTCGAGGACGATCAGGTCGTTGTGGCCCGTGGTGGCGAGGGCGAAGCGGACGCGCTGCTCCTGGCCGCCGGAGAGCTTGTTGACCATGCGGGAGGCGATCTCGGTGATGCCGGCGCGGTGCAGGACCTCGTCCACGGGGTGCGGGCGGGGGTGCAGGGAGCAGCCGAGGGCGACGAGTTCGCGTACGGACACCTCCTCCATCAGGCCGCCGCTCTGGAGCATCGCGCCCACCCGGCCGGCCGCGACGGCCTCGCGGGCGGTGGCGCCGAAGAGCCGGACCTCGCCGGAGTCCGGCGGGCGCAGCCCGAGGAGGAGGTCGAGGGTGGAGGACTTGCCGGCCCCGTTGGGGCCGAGGAGTGCGACGGTCTCACCCGGGTGGAGTTCCAGGGAGAGGCCGTCGACCGCGCGGACCTGGCCGTAGCTCTTGGTCACGTTCTGGAAGCTCACCACCGGGCCGGCCGTGGTGGCCGGTCCCGCGGAGTGCGCCGGGGTCGTCGTCGTCATGGAACGAGGATCGCCCGTACGGGGGTGCGTCCGGCAGTGTCGGCGGTCGTGACTGTGGCATGACGGATGTCATGCGCTCGGCATGACGCTGACGTGCGCGGACGCGGCGCGGACGCCGTGCGGACACGACGCGGCCCCTTCCCGGGGGCCGGGAAGGGGCCGTGCGTGCCGTGCGTGCCGTGCGGGACCGTCAGTTGGCGTTGGTCTCGATGGTGACGATCCGCTCGGCGGCGGTCTTGCCCACGAGCGCCTTGCCGAGGGCGCCGGCGACGTCCTGCGGGGTGACCGCGGTCTTCGCACCGGTCCCCCGCGTGATCATGACCCCGTCGAAGGTGTTCCCGTAGGTCGCCTTCAGGGCCTCCAGGTCGTACTTCTCGACGAGGTGGCCGTCCACGGCGGTCATGCTGAGGATCTTGGGCAGGGACCTGGCACCGAAGGGCAGGCTCTTGCCGCCCGCCTTGACGGTCGCGGGAGCGGACAACGCCGGCTCCGCGAACTCCTTCATCGCCCGGTTCAGTTCCGCCTCGGTGACGGTGGGTTCCTTGGTGGCGGTGGGGAGTTCGACCGCGCCGGCCTTGCCGGTGCCGACCAGCTCGCGGAAGGCCTTGGTGACCTTGTCCACGGAGCCGTCGACGTCGAGGCTGGTGCCCGCCTTGCCGGGGACCGCGACGGCCTTGCCGGTGTCGAACTTGATGGTGCCCTCGGTGGCCGAGCCGGCGGTGCCGGCGAGCTCCTGCAGGGCGACCCGCAGCTTCTCCTCGTCGACGGGCATGACCGCCTCGGCGGTGCGCTCGACGCCGAAGAGCGAGCCGATGACCGTGACGGGGTTGTAGTCGCTGCCCGCCGCGTTGCGGACCGTGGTCTGGCTGTCGAGGGTCAGACCGGCCTTCTCGGGCTTCAGCTCGACCTGCTTGCCGCCCACGCTGAGCTGCAGCGGGGCCGCGGCGCGGGTGCCGAAGGCGGTCTGGAGCTTGGT
This sequence comes from Streptomyces sp. AB3(2024), assembly GCF_041862025.1. Taxonomy (NCBI): domain Bacteria; kingdom Bacillati; phylum Actinomycetota; class Actinomycetes; order Kitasatosporales; family Streptomycetaceae; genus Streptomyces; species Streptomyces sp. AB3(2024). The sequence continues at coordinate 677 of NZ_JBGWAB010000108.1, read as the reverse complement.
GACGGCGTCGTCGCGGCTGCCGCTGATGTCGACGCCGAGGACGGTGGTGCCCTTGGGGACGTCGGAGTGGTTCAGCAGCAGTCCGGCGCCGTAGACCGCGCCGGCGAGGACGACGACGGCGCCGCCGAGCAGGGCCACCTTGGAGCGGCCCTTCTTGGCGGGCGCTGCCGGGGCGGCGGACTTGCCCGCCTTGCCGGGCTTCGCGGGCTTCTTGCCCGCCGGGCCGGGCGGGGGCACCGGGACGGTCTGCCGCGGCGGCTGCGGCCCGGGCGGCGGGGTGATGGGGCCGGGCTTCTGGACCGGGGCCGGGAAGTCCACGGCCTCGGGACCGGGCCAGCCCAGGGACTCCTCGGCCCCCACGGGTACGGTGCCCAGCGCGGGCCCGCCCGTCGGCCCGTCGGGCGCGCCGTAGACCGGGAAGGCCTCCGTGCCGGGACCGTCGAACTCCGGGTACGCGGGCGGGGGGCCGCCGACGCCGGGACCTCCGACGGCCGGGGCGGGGGCGAACCCGGCGCCGCTGCCGTGCGGGGCCGGCGGCTGGACCGGGCCCTGGGGGCGGCCGGGGAGCGGCGGGGGCGCGAAGCCCGCACCGGCGGACGGGCCGGCCGGTGCGGCCGGGGGCGCGGCGGAGCCGTAGCTGGCGCCCGCCGGCGCGGGGGCCGGGGCGGGCGGCGGGG